>CAZIQU010000001.1:0-8690 GCA_964541445.1 uncultured Lachnospiraceae bacterium
TTGCCGAGCTTCTGCACATCACTGACGTCAGCCTCGGGATAAGCGGCCTTGATAGCTTCCATATCGCTTTTTACGGTATTTTGGCGAATGATCTCCTGTGCTTTCAGCACGGTCGGGCTTTTTTGCTCATATTCATTTCTCAGTCCGGCCAGCTGCTCATCGCGCGTCTTGATATCGTCGAGATATTTTGCTTCCAGATCCTTCGCGCGCGCGTTCAAGCGTTCCGAAAATGCCCGGGTCACATCGGCGTTTCTGCGGGTTTTTGTTTCTTTTGCATGCTCTGCGGCAGGCTCTGCCGCCGAAGGCGCGGCGGCGTCACCGCGCAAGGCTTCCGGTTCTGCCGCGGCAGCCTGTGTAAGCTCCACGGCGGAGGTCGCCTCATTATCAGCCGTTAACTGTTCTGTTTTGTCACTGTTATCCATATTTTTTTCTCCTTATCCGGTTTTCTGCGGCGAATTTCGGTCCGGTAACCGTTTCAGCAGCCGCGTATAATATTTCGCGCGAAAAGGCCTGGGGCTTTCTCAGCCGAAATGCGGCCCTTCATTTTGGCTGAAAATGAACGATCTGCCCGGGTCAGGGCTTGCAGGCAGAACTCATTCTTCGGCGGCGCATTGAAAAATGCCCCGCCTGTTCATTCGTTCGCCCGCTGCGCTTAGCGAAAAGACAGGATAAGTCTTTTCGCGAGAAAGGTCTTTGCCCTTCTCTCAGCCGAAATCTTTCATTTCACATCCACATGCACCGCGCCGAAACCGGTGTAGCTGTAGCGCACCTCCGGCTGTTGTTTAAACCACTCGCACAGCTCGCTGTCCTTAACTCCGGCTTTAGCACCGATATAGCAGTCCGCCGCCTTACCCTTTGTGTGGCGGCTGCCGTTCACTCCGCCCACCTGCGCATTGCGTTTATCGCAGCGTATTCCGCTGGTTACGATCACAGGCAGACCGTAATGATCACGGGCGCGCTGCAAAACCGCTGTCAGCGCCGTATCCAGCGGAGCGGCGCCCAGATAATTGAAACCGTCGCAGCCTTCTCCGCCACAACGGCAGGCAAATTCACTGAGCTTAAAGTTTTTGGAGATGTATCCGGCCTCCAGTCCGCTTGCCGCCTTCGATTCGTTTTCGCTTGTGTCGTCCCCAAGAGCCGCCGCTGTCAGCTCACCGCTCTCCTCGCCGTCAGACGCGGTTCCGTCAATATTTTCAACATCCGCGCCGAGAGCAGCGCCGTTTATCCGCTCTGCGTAGCTTTTTACTGTTCTCCCCAGCCAGCTGTCCGAGCCCTCCAGCGTTTTATAGAAGCCCGAAGCCCCCAGAAAAACTAAAAATCCGAGCCATACGGCATAATCTATGCCTAACTCGGTAAAGCTCAGTGACCAGCAGACGCCGAAAGCCATCGAAAGCAAAAAACATATCAGCGTAAAGACCGCCGTATTTTTTACGGTCACGCTCTTCTTTATCAGCTCGGTTGCGTACATGACCACAGCCGAAAGACTGACCGCCAGCGCCGCCAGCTGCGAAAACGAGCGCAGCTGCGCGGTATAATCAAATTCCATATCCTTACCTCCCTATTTGATCTGCAGGCTGTTCAAAGCCTGTTCATTCAAAAAATCCGTATAGCGTTTTTTCGCGTCGCCGTATGCCGCCACGCCTTCCTCTATCTCGCCGTTAGCCTTGCCGCGCTTTACCGCCATAGCTACCGCGTACGAAAGCTTGGCGTTAGCCATATTCATATCAAGCGCCAGCAAACTTTCCTTTTTACGGGCGTCCGCTCTTTTTTCCGCCGCGTCATCCCGCAGCTTCTGTTTTCTTTGCATAAAAAAAACGATCAGCGAGACCGTGACCGTTTGTATGACCGATGCCAGTACCGAGATCATCAACGCACCTCCTTTCCCTTTTCACAGCGCATCCGCCGATATCAAAAACCGCATTATTGTCATCGGGCATTAAGCAGCGAAATAACCTGCTCTCTTATCACCGGCGGAACATCCTCCACCGTCTTCAGCCCTTTATTTATTAAAATCGCATATATTTCAGCCATTTGCCGCCTCATAAAGCTCACACAGCGCCAGCTGCGCCGCCGTAAGCTCAGCTTTTATCCTTTCGCTTTCGGCCATCGTCACCCGCATATATTCTTCATAAGAATACCTGTCTTCATTATAGATATACAGCTCGCTCGCCGCACCGTCGGCGTCGGGCGGTGTATACGGGCGTATATCGCTATGCACATACACCGTATCCTTGCCGTATATTACCGCTTTTGCCTGATCCGCCATGCCGATCACCTTTTCGGTCGTTTCCATACTCATCCCCTCTTAAAGATACATCAGCCGCGCGCCCTGATTGCTTCCCGCCTCGTTGTTGCTTATTGCCAGCGATATATTGAATATCCCCGAGGCATTACTGCCGTTATACCCGTACATCGTCGCGGCGATATTGCCGGCAGATGATGAAAAAGCGGTATAATCACAAAAATATATCGAATACGAGCCGTTGTAGGCCGCCGGCAAAAATCCCGCTGCGTTGCTGCCGATAACCTTGCTGAAATACGCATAAGCGGTATTGCCGATGCTCCATGCACCGATATCGGTATACCCGCTCATATCATTGTTAAAACCGTCCGTAGCGGCAAAAAGCTCTGTACCGCTGTGTCCGATCCCTTCGATAAAGCACCTTACATTTCCCCAAAGATCCTCTATGCCGAAAAGCTTCATCTGCCGGGTTTCCGAGGTTGTTCCGCAGCACATTCCGCAGGAATTATTGGTACCTGAGGCCACCGCCTGCGAACCGGCCACATACCCGCGTCCCAACGCGCTTTGACAGTTGAGATTTTTATATTTAAGCACATACAGAGCCTGCAGATATGTGAGCTGATAAAAAGCGAAAAGCTCATAGCCGCTGCCGGCGGCGTGCGCTGTCTCCCGGGCAGCGGCGATCGTAAAACCGGCGGAGGGTATTTTACCCGATAATGAACGCATTTTCTGCGAAAGCGTATAAGCGGGATAAGCGCCGATATAAAAATTGTTTTTGTCGGCGTTTCCTCGCCGGTGTGCGTTATGCGAAAATCCGCTCATATTGCGCTTGGTGCTTACCTTCACGCTCACGGTATCGCCGCTCCTGCCGATGAAAATATCACGCCGCGGAAACTCCACCATTACATCACCGGAGGCGCCGGAGGTTATATCGACGCTGTTTCCCTGAGTATCCTTGCCGAAGTCATTAGGGTCAAGATAACACACCACTCTTCCGTCTTTAAAAAGGCATGGCTTATATGCAAAGACAGTATCAAAATCAGCGCTTCCGGGCGTCATTCCGGCTGCATCGTCAGTATACACCACACAGCTGCTCGGGTTGGAATTGCTCATATCAATATCAACGCCGTAGGTTTTTCCGGCGCACAGCTCCGTCTCATAAACGCCGTAATAGGTTACGGCAACCGTTTCGTAATAGCCGATCCCGTCGGCGCTCACCCGATAGCTGCCCGGTTCCAAACCGGTAAAAACGACGGTTTTGCTATCACCCATTATCAAAGCGTAACTGCGGCTGCCGCTGACTGTGACCGTCCTGCCGATCATCTCATCATCACCGCTGACCTTCAGTATCACCAGCTTGTTTTGCCGGGCATATAAATCGGCTTCTCCGCTGCCCAGGTCATAGCGTCGTCGCAGCTGTTCGATATCGCCTACCGCCGGGATATCGCGGCGCTTATTCATCGCTTTGCGTGCCGACCGGCTGCGGCGCAATCTCCGTCACGGTCGGCGCTGCGCCCCATACGGCCATTACCGCCGAGAGATACGGTTCGCTCACCTCACTTTGCAGACGTTCACGGCCGTAAACGCTGTTTACGTACGCGGTGCGGCGTACGCCGCCCAGATCGTACGCGATCCCCTCTATTACCGTATAATCGATTTGCTTTACCGATACGCTTTTTTCCGTGAGCATATCTATCACTGTTCTTGTAAGCATCTTTTTCTCCTATTCCGCAATTTTATACATTACCGAAGCCTGTATCTCACTGACAGCGTCCATACCCGTGAATTTCAGGCAGCCGTTATACTGCCCGTTGCCGGATGTGCAGTATAAATATATATTGCCGCCGTACATGGTACCGTTGTTAAGCGAAGCATAGCCCTGTGTATTACCAGAAAATGACATGGTCACCAGTATATTATCGTCAACTACGCAGGCAAAAGGCAGATCGGTGATGATCACATCGCCGGCGGCGTTACCCAAGCTTGAGGTGACTATGTGCATATTGACATATACATAATCGCCCATACGGTAGTAACGTCCGTTATGCACCTGATAAACCGGGCTGCCGGCCGTATCGGCCCCTTTCAGTATCGGCGCGAAGGTGCCTGCCTCGCACAGTGCCGCCATAGCGCCGTCTGCGTCGGCCTGACCGGTTCCGCCGTAAGCGATGCCCAATACGCCGACTGTATTGCCCAGCCCCAAAAGCTGACGGGCTTCGGCGTAGCTTTTCGATACCGCCGCGCCGTCGCTGTCGGCAAAAACCGCTGACGACGCCGTAAGTGAAAGGCTGTCCTCCTTGCCGCTCAGCTCGCCGTCAAGCTCAGGCAGATGTATGCTGTTGAGCCATGTTTTTATGTTGTCGGCGGCGCCGTCAAAAGCGGCTTTCAGCTCCGCCGCCGTTATCGCCGGCTCATCGGGCAGATCGCGCACCACCGAGGTATCGGCGCTGCAATTCGTAAGTGTCATGATATGACCTCCTTAATTTCTCATATAACGTTTCACGGTGAATTCGGCGGCGGCCTCATAAATACCGAAGGGCTTGTCCTTTTCATCGCTGTAAAATTTAAGCTGAAACTGCCAGATATTGCGCCGCTTCACACTGTATAAAACATATCCGCGCAGCCCGGTGGCAAAGGCCATATCAGCGAAGGAAACTCTGCCGAAATCAAAACCGCCGGTACGCGCTTCCTTCACCGGGGCAAAAGAAGAGCGATCGGTGGCGGCGGCTATCTTTATTACCGAATTAGGTATGCGCTTCACCACGGCCACGCCGCCGCGTTTTTTTACGGTCTTCAAATGCGCCGGTCGCGAAAAGACATCTGCGGGAGTACACCAGTACGAAGTTATGGCGCGTCCGGCATCGTTTGTTCCCGCAAACCTGCATAAAGCGCCGTTTTCACAACCGAAAAAAAGTTCGCCGCCGATGTTTTTCAGTACACAGCCCGGGTAAAATGTACCGCTGTCATATACGCCGATATTATCCCAGATGAACCATTCATACTCGCTGCCCAGCGCCGAAGCAAATCGCCGGCGGCTGTCCGCCAGGTAGATTCTGCCGTTGCACATGCAGAGCAGATACCCCTGCCACACCTCGGTTTTCATCGCCGAAATATTATCCTCATTGGCAAAACGTGTATCGACATTGCCGGAACGGTGCGCCAAAGAAACTTTTCCCGCCGCTGCCGCTATGCCCTCCAGCCCACCCGGGCTTATATATACTATATCGTCGGTGAAATTCATGCCGCCGGCGGCAGCGCCCAGGGCAATACCGGCAGCGGCGGACGGATATACCTTGCCGTAGGTTTCATCCAGCGCGGGCACATGGTAAAAGACCTTTTCGCCGGCGCCGCCGTCCGCCTTTACCGCGTACAGCGTGTTCGTGCCGCAGATAAGTGCCTTGATGCCTACACCGTCCTTACCGTCGTCATACCAGCTTTCATCGGCAAAATAAGTGGGATCGTCCAGCTCACTGTGAAACAGCACGCCCTTATAAAGCGTATTACCGGAAACAAACACCCGATTGTCGAATACGGCGGCCAGACGGCAGCCGCTGATATGAGGGGCAGCCGAATTAAGCGTTTTTTTGAACTTTATCACTACATTGTCACAGCCGGCCGCATACGGAGCAGCCGGCGCCGTC
Organism: uncultured Lachnospiraceae bacterium; assembly: GCA_964541445.1. Lineage (GTDB taxonomy): Bacteria > Bacillota > Clostridia > Eubacteriales > Anaerofustaceae > CAZIQU01. The sequence continues at coordinate 5,884 of CAZIQU010000001.1, forward strand.
GTAAAGGTTACCGTTCCCGCCGCAGGCTCAAGCGTAAAGCCTTCACTGAGCGTCTCGCCGTTTACGGTCACCTCCGGGCTCTCACCGCTATCCAACCCGGTATCGTCCAGGCTGTATACCGTAGACACACCGTCGGAAACGAATGAGTTTTTGCGGTAAGGTGAAAGAAAATTGACCCCTTGATAAAATTCGCCGTTCGCGCCGTCCGGGTCAGCGCTGATACGCGTTGTCGGCACAAAGGCCGAATCGCGTACCGCGGCCACGCTCTCACCGTCATAAACCAGATAGTTAAGTCCGTCAAGGATGTATAACCTGCCGCCGAATAAAAAAGAGACCGAATCGGCCTCGTTCATGACAATATTCATATCGGTGAAGGAGCTCACTGTATCAGGCCAGTTTTCCGCGCGCGAAAGCTTACTGCCATGATGGATCAGCGTGTGCGCGCCCAGCGAATGGATACCGTATATCCGTCCCTCCGCTGCCGCCGTAAGCACAAACCCGGGTCGGGTCTGCACTGCCCGCCCCAAGGCGGACGAATAGTCCTTGTACACATTGAGCGCATCGGGCGAACGTGACGGCGATACATCGGAGGGCTGCCGCGATATGTCCACGCCCGCCAAATCCGCGTAGACACGGCGTATTACCGTACCGGCGGCGGGCAGCTCAATATATTCGCCGCTCATACCGTCACCCCTGCCGATATATCGATACCGGCCGGGCGGCATAGCGTTCTTTTGGCTCTTATCCCGTTTTTGGCGCTGATGTATTCGTTATAATACATAGCGCTCTTGCGCTCATCATCATCCTTAAATATCCGCCAGGCCATTATCAGCGGCATCAGTGCCGCCACCTCGGCGGGGAACTCGATACAGTGAGTATCGGGAGTCAGCAGCGCTATACGGGCGGGGTATTTTTTATATATCACCTTCAGATTACCGGCGAAAGACTTCGGTATGATCAGGTATCTGTCGGCCAGCAAGGTAAAATCCGCCGGCACCATTCGGCCGCCGCCTTCGTCGCATATAACAGGATAGTCGTCGGCAAAGCCCATAAAAACCGGCTCGCCCAACTCGTTCAAAGTCAACAGGCGCATATCGTAGGTATCGTATCCGCCGTCGTTGAGCGCGTCATGCTCTATATCGCACATCTCCGTCAGCGGGAATTCCCGCGCCAGTGCCAACAGCGCGAAGTCAGCCGCCTCCACCATCGCCTCATCGTAATCGGCATATTCACTGCTCTCTAAAAAACAAAGCTTTCTTGTACTTTCTTTAATATCTGCCCAGCTCAGCTGCATTTTCTGTTTTCTTCCTTTCCGTCGCCGCCGTTCTGCCGCCTCAAAGAACGGCCCGCGTATAAATTATTCATAGCACCGTCATCTCTTCCCCTCTCCCCAGCACCTCCGGCGGCGGCTGCTCCCCGCGAAAATTATATACGGGGCTTTCTGTTTCTTCGCCGAAATCATACAGCTGCTGCGGCCTTATATAATATGCTATAGCCAGCGCCATTACCGTATCGTCATGGCAGCCGGCGGCAGCCTCGGGCCGTCCCTTTTCATTGCGCACGAAGGTCAGCATTTCTTCAACAGTCGTACGGTCGTTCAAGAGATATGGCTGTTCGCGCACACAGCCGATCAGCTCGGATATTATCACCGGTCTCGTGACCGCCGTAGTACGAAAGCCGTAGCTGTTTTTTACCCTGCCCGAAAAACTGTCCTCAGTTTCACGCACATACTGATGCGGATAACCGAGCCTCTCCAACTCTTTTATGGGGTAAGAAGAAAAATTTGCCTCCACGCCGATCAGCGCACCGTTATACCACATGCCGAGACAGTATAATTCACGCGTAAAAACATCCTCATCACGCTCGCAAATAAAAACGGCGGCCTGCGCCCCCGTCAAATTGTTTATCACCTGCGCCGCCGCCCGATCGCTTCCGTCACCCGCCGTATCGGCGCCGATCACATACGGCGTGTTTCGCTGCGGCATTTCGTATACCGCAACCTCGCCGCCGTTCTCGGCAAAATGCGCCTCCGTTATCCGCCGGCCGTCATAGGCGTAACAAAAGCCGCCGCGTACGGCAGCCGGCAGCTGCGCCAGCCTTTGCGAAAGTTTATCGGCGGCGAATACGCTGCGCCCGTAAACACCCCATTCGCCCAGGCAGTAAACCGTGTAATAATAGCTGTCGGTTTCTTTATAGCCCTCCAGCACTTTTTTGGCCGCTTCGTCCAAAAACATATTGTCGCGGTAAGTGGAACGGTGCACGCTGGCCCCCTTGACCGTGCTGTCAAAAAATCTTTTTTTCAGCCAGTGACGTACATCTACCGGGTTGAAAGTCAGTATTATCTGCTTATAATAGGGAGTTTCACCTCTGAGCCTTATATCCAGCTGATTGAAATCCGCCTCTAAAATCTCACTGGCCTCCTCCACCCAAATCATGGTTATGTTATATATGCTTTTGAGCTTCTCGTTATCATCAAGCCCGGCAAAAATTATGCGGCTGCCGTTACGGTGAGTCAGCGACAGCTCCGTACGGTTAACGCGAAAGTCACCCGGCCGAAAATGCTCGTTCACCTGACCGGTCAGCTGAGCGAAACAGCTTTCCCGCAGAGTGCGCGCAACTTTACGCACCACCAATACCCGATGTCCGGCTTCGGAAGATACCCTCTCAAGAATTTTACGCCCGGCGAAGATACTCTTGCCGCTGCCGGCGCCGCCCATCAGCACCAGATACCTGGCCTCATCGCGGTACAGCCCGAAAAAAGCCGGCACCGTAGTGGCTCTGAGCTTTTCTCCCCAAAGGGCCGAAGC
>CAZIQU010000001.1:8700-22567 GCA_964541445.1 uncultured Lachnospiraceae bacterium
CGCCTTTACATCAATCTCCTTTTCTGATCTTTTCGATAAGCGCAAATTTTTCCTCCAGCGTCATGCCGCTCAGGGGGTTGTCCGCGGCGGGCTTCGCCGCCTCGTCACCGAAGGCGCCCAGCGCCTTGGCCAGCAGCTCGCTCACCTTCAGCCGATCCTTCAGCTCGCCGCTCTCGTCGCGCATTATCTCCGTCCAAAAGCGCAGTATTTCCGGCGCGGTGGCCGATGAGGTCTTCCCTGCCATTCATTTCGGCTCCTTTCCCTGCCGGAAGCGGACGCGGTGTCCGCTTCCGCGCAAACAAAAAAGAAGTCCCATAGGACTCCTTTGCGTGATCAGCGCGCGCATCACCGCCGCTTTTTTCACAATGCCACTTTATCACACTTATCAGGGACATACAACTGACACTTTACCGGCATACCCCTGACATTCCTGCGACATTGCCCGGACATTTTACGCTTCCGACTCACTGTCCGCCTTTTCAACATCAAAAACGCCGTTCACCTGCGCCGCCACGGCGATCTGACCGCCGGCAGTGGGGATCACCTCCAGCATATCCGCTTTTTCGGCCAGCACGATAAACATGGCGCGGGTATCGTCGTTGACGATGAGCTGATCGAATACCGCCGAAACAAAGCCGTTCGGCTTTTTCACGTTAAGCGTCAGCTTCTCAACAGAGCCGCCGATGCGTGCCGTCAGCCCGTTCAGCGCATCGTAGACATCCCCGAAACGATTCATGTTCTCCCGTACCGAGTCTGCCGGCTCATGAAAACATTCCTTCCCGTACTTCTTTAAATATTCGCGCAGCTCGCTTTCACTCAGTTGACTTATCTTCTTCAACTATTTCCCCTCTTTGTCAAAAAAAGCGGGCAGAACGCCCGCTTTAATTACTCGTCATCCTCTTCGGTTTCTTCAATATCATCGGTACCGTAATTGAGCTGCGGCGCCGCCGTAAGCTTTTCCCTTACCGTATTTTCAATTTCATTGCATATTTCGGGGTTACGCGTCAAAAACTGCTTGACATTTTCACGCCCCTGCCCGATGCGCTCGCCCTTATAAGAATACCACGAGCCCGATTTTTCCACTATATCGGCCGCGGCGGCCATATCAACAATATCACCCTCGTGCGATATCCCCTTGCCGTACATTATATCGAATTCGGCGGTCTTAAAAGGCGGCGCCACTTTGTTTTTCACTACCTTTACCTTGGTGCGGTTGCCGATCACTTCCGTGCCGTCCTTTATGGCTTCGCCGCGGCGCACCTCAAGACGCACGCTGCAATAGAATTTCAGCGCTCTTCCGCCGGGAGTAACCTCCGGGTTGCCGAAAATGACGCCTACTTTTTCCCGCAGCTGGTTTATGAATATCGCCGTGGTATTTGTCTTATTGACTACACCGGCCAGCTTGCGCAGCGCCTGCGACATGAGGCGGGCCTGCAAACCTACGTGGGCGTCGCCCATTTCGCCTTCTATTTCCGCTTTCGGCACCAGCGCCGCCACCGAATCTATAACTATTACGCTGATGGCCTTGCTGCGTATCAGCGCCTCGGTTATCTCCAGCGCCTGCTCGCCGTCATCGGGCTGCGAAACCAAAAGCTCGTTAATATCCACGCCCAAATGTGCCGCGTAAACGGGATCAAGCGCGTTTTCGGCATCGATATAGGCGGCGCGCCCGCCGGCCTTCTGCGCTTCGGCCACCACATGCAGCGCTACCGTAGTCTTGCCGGAAGATTCCGGCCCGTATATTTCCACTATGCGGCCGCGCGGCAATCCGCCGACGCCCAGCGCCATGTCAAGAGAAAGCGCCGAGGTCGAGATCACCTCAATTTTTTCGTCGGACAACTCGCCCATCTTGATTATGGCCCCTTTTCCGAAATTTTTCTCGATGCTTTTCAAAGTCAGTGCCAGATCTTTTTCTTTTTCATCGGCCATTTTGCTTTCTCCTATTCAAACACATGTTCTATTATATTATACTGCCGTTCGCGGCTTTGTCAAGCCTCGTCAAGCACTTTTTTTAAGATAAGCAGCGCGTCGGCCGCCGCTCTGGCGCGCACGCGTGCGCGGCTGCCGCCGTAGGTAAATTCATATACACTGTTTTTGCCCCGAAAGGATACCGATATGTACACGCGGCCCACCGGTATATTCGGCGTACCGCCGCCCGGCCCGGCCAGGCCGGTTATTCCCAGACCGATATCACTGCCGTAGCTCTCGCTTATCCCGCGCGACATTTCCAGCGCCGTCTGTCGGCTCACAGCCGTATATTCGTCCAGAGTCTCCTTTTTTACCCCCACCGTTTTCATCTTGACGGCGTTGGTATAGCAGACACATGAGCCGACAAGCACGTCGCTTATGCCCGCCACAGAGGTAAGCAGCTCGGTCACCAATCCGCCGGTACACGATTCCGCCGCGGCAAAGGTAATATGCTTTTCTAGCAGCGTCCGGCCGATGTATTCCCACAGCTCTTCCTTCCGCTCCGAGTAGATTATATCGCCCAAAAGCTCCCTTACGCGCGCGTCCTTGGCTTCTATCAAAGCCTGCGCTGCCGCCGCGTCGGCGGCATGCGCCACGGTCTTTACCATGACGCCGCTTTTGGTTATATATGTATTAAGCGAATAATCATCGGCGGTAACACCGCCGTCACGGAAAGCCTGTTCCAAAATGGACTCGCCGCGCCCGGCCGTCATATAATATTTTTCGGCGAATTTCTTCTCCGTCTTTTCCGCCAGCAGCGGCAGTGCCTCGCCGTAAAACATCGGCTCCAGCTCAGCGGGCGGCCCCGGCAGCATAATCACCGTTTTGCCGTTCTTCTCCGCGTATATGCCCGGCGCCGTACCGTTGGCGTTCGCCAAAATACGGCTCCCCGCCGGGACAGCGCACTGCTTAAGATTGTTGGGCGTGCATTGCATACCGCGGCGGGCGAACATTTCCTTCATGCGGCATGTCAGCTCGGTATCCTCCACCATCGCCAGCCCCAAAGCCTCACACACTGCTTCTTTGGTAAGGTCGTCCTTCGTCGGGCCTAATCCGCCGGTAGTGATGATTAAATCGGCAAAGCCCAGCGCTCTTTTCAGCTCAGCCTCCACAACGGCGGCATCATCGGGAACGGCGCTGTGCGCCGCTGTCTCTATGCCGATTATATCCAGCTCTTTAGCCAGATAAGCAGCGTTGGTGTTTACTACGTCACCGCAGAGTACTTCATCACCCACAGCCAGAATAAAAGCTTTCATTTTATGTCCTTAAAAACATCAAGATTTTTCATTATGTAATTCACGCCCGATATCACAGTCAGCGCCACACTCAGATAATACAGCACGGTATCTGCGGTCATCAGCCACGAAAAATGCGTGTCAAAATGCATGAGACTTACCGAGATCAGTTGAAACATCGTTTTAAGCTTGCCGTAAATATCGGCGGCAAGCACCTTGTTCTTCAATACGGCGATATTGCGCAGCGCCGCAATGATTATCTCGCGCGCCACAATAACGATAGCCGTCCATGAGTGAATACGCCCAAAGCCGGCAAAGATTATCACCGCGGTCAAAACCAGTATCTTGTCGGCTATCGGGTCAAGAAATTTTCCGAAATCGGTAACCATATTGTATTTACGGGCGATCCGGCCGTCGATCAAATCGGTGAGCGACGCCAGTACGAAGACGGCACCGGCCACATAGAGCCAAAAATTAAATTCGGTATATATGTATATTATCCCCGTCTCCGAGACGGCGGTCGCCGTTTCGCACGACATATACATCAGCACCGCGTAGACCGGCACCAGCAAAATGCGCAGTATAGTGAGCTTGTTCGGTAAATTCATTTTATTCATTCGACGATCCTCCCGTATAGGTCGTATTCAAAGCTGTCGGTGATCTCCACCCGGTAATAGCCGCCGAGCTTCAGCATCTCGGCGCTCTCCACATAAACGCAGCCGTCAATATCAGGCGCATCCAGATAGCTGCGTCCGGCGTAGATGTTCTCCTCCGCCGTCTCTTCGATAAGAACCTCGAGAGTTTTACCGATATAAGTCTGCAATATCACCTCGGAAACGCGCTCCTGCGCTTCCATAAGTATATCAAATCGTTTTTCCTTTTCTTCTTGGCTTATCTGCCCGGGCATTGCCGCCGCCGGCGTGTTTTCTTCCTGTGAATAGGTGAATACACCGGCGCGGGTCAGGCGCTCCTCGGCTAAAAACCGCCGCAGCTCCTCCGTCTGCTCATCGGTCTCGCCGGGAAATCCGCAGATAAAGCTCGAGCGTATGGCTATATCGGGTATACGCTCACGCAATCGCGCGATCAGCGCTTTTATTGCCGCGCCGTCGGTATGCCGATTCATCGCCCGCAGTATTTTGTCGTTTATATGCTGAAAGGGAATATCTATGTAATGCAGCAGTTTTTTGCTGTGCGCCATACATTCTATCAGCTCATCGTCAATGGTCTCCGGGTAAACATACAAAAGCCGCAGCCAATGCAGGCCGTCTATCGTCTCCAGCTTTTTTATCAGTTCAGTCAGCATATGCCGCCCGTATAGGTCGCTGCCGTACTCGCCGGTATCCTGAGCCACCAGTATCAGCTCTGTTACGCCGCCGGCCGCCAGCTTTTCCGCCTCAGCGCATATATCCTCCATTTTACGGCTGCGGTGCGCGCCCTTTATTTTCGGTATTATACAGTAGGTGCAGTGCTTATTGCAGCCTTCGCTTATCTTTATATAGGCGCTGGCACTGCCGGTCTCCGTCCGCTCCCGTCCGCATTCGGCGGGGTAGGCGTTTATGTCGCCCAGCACAGCGCGCTGCCGCACGCCGCCGCCGAGTATCTCCGGCAGATCTTCCAGCCGGTTCGTCCCCACAAAATAATCCACCTCGGGCATTTCCGTCTCCAGCTCCGCTGCGTAGCGCTGCGCGAGACAGCCGCATACAATGAGCCGCACCTCGGGTCTTTCGGCTTTTATCAGTATCGCCGAAAGTATGCCCTCTACCGATTCACGCTTGGCGTCCTCAATAAAGCAGCAGGTATTGATTATAATAACATCGGCGGTCTCGGCGTCGTCCGTCAGAGCATAGCCCGCCCGCTTCACCAGATAAGCGATATTTTCACTGTCTGCCGTGTTCTTCGGGCAGCCGAAGGTATGCACATATACACCGCCGCTCACTTTTTCCGCTGTCATTATTTCTTACCGCCTATCATATTATAAAACTCTTCCTGTCCCACCAGCACACGCCGCGGCTTGGCGCCGTCGGCCTCACTGATATAACCGCGCTGCTCCATCTCGTCAACGATACGCCCGGCACGGGCGTAACCCAGCTTCAGCCGGCGCTGCAATGCCGATGTGGAGATCTGCCCCTTTACAAAAGCCATCTCCATGGCTTTTATTATCAGGGCGTCGTCGCCCACGGCGTCACCGCTGTCACCGGCGGCCGCGCCCGCCGCATTGCCGCTGTCCTCGGCGCTGCTCTGTATCTCATTCATTACGCCGTCATCGTACTCGGCAGTCTGCTTCTTTTTGACGAATTCCACTACCTTCTCGATCTCGCCGTCACTGATAAACGCTCCCTGCGCCCGCAGCGGCTTGTCGAAGCTCTGCGGATAATACAGCATGTCGCCGCGCCCCAAAAGCTTTTCGGCTCCGGCGGTATCAATAATGGTACGCGAATCTATCTGACTCGATACGGCAAAGGATATGCGCGAGGGTATATTGGCCTTTATCAGCCCGGTGATAACGTCCACCGACGGACGCTGTGTCGCCAGTACTATGTGTATGCCGGCGGCACGGGCCAGCTGCGCCAGGCGGCATATAGAAGCCTCTACCTGCTGCTTGGCTACCATCATCAAATCGGAAAGCTCGTCAATGATGAGCAGCACGCGCGGCATTTTTTCTTCGCCGGTAAGCAGTATTTTGCGGTTGTAGCCGTCAATATCCCTTACCTTGTTTTCGGCAAATGTCTCATACCTCTTGGTCATCTCCCGCACAGCCCAGCCTAAGGCGGCCGCGGCATGCTTCGGGTCGGTAACTACCGGTATGAGCAGATGCGGTATCTCGTTGTAAACATTCAGCTCCACCATCTTCGGGTCTATCAGTATCATACGCACATCGGCAGGTGAAGCGTGGTAAAGCACCGAAGTTATTATGGTATTTATACATACACTTTTGCCTGAGCCGGTCGCGCCGGCGATCAGCAAGTGCGGCATAGAGCTGATATCCATCACCAGCGGCTCGCCGGTAAGCGTCAAGCCCAAAACCGCCGCCACCGGCGATTTATGCTGCACAAATTCGGTGGCTCTGATTACCTCCGAAAGCTTAACTGTCGACACGCTTTTGTTCGGTATCTCTATACCGACGGCGCTTTTCCCCGGTATCGGCGCTTCCATACGCACGCTTTTCGCGGCCAGTGCCAGTGCGATATCGTCCTGCAGGCTCGCTACCTTGCTCACGCGCGTGCCGGGCTGCAGCTGCAGCTCAAAGCGGGTGATCACCGGGCCGATGCTCACATTGGAAACGTGCGCCTCCACACCGAAATCGCCGAGGGTCTTTTCCAGCTGCGCGGCGGCGGCAAAAGCGCTTTTTTTATCGGCGGCGCCTGAACGGCCGGCCGGCGCATCGAGCAAACTGTACGGCGGGAATGTATAGGTATCCTTCCCCGGCGAAGTAAACGGGGCGGCTGCCTCAGCGGCGGGGCTTTTATCCGGCACAGCCGACGAAGGCTCTGTTTTTATTTTTTCCGCGGGGCTCGCTTCGGTGAGCTTCTCCTCCGCCGCCGGCCCGGTCTTGGCCGCTCCGGCCTCTCTGAGGCGGTATATTCTGTCGGTAATACGGCTGTTCTCGCCGCTGAGAGCGCCGCCGGCCGTACCGGCTTCCGTACCGATATCTTCGCTGTCATCGGCGCCGTCAAGCTTGCCGAACGAAACGATGCGGCGACTATCCTCATCTATACGCTGTATTTTACGGCCGCGCTTATCCTTGAGCCGTGTCGGCTCCACCAGCACCAGCCGTGAGCCGTCCCCGCCCTCGATAAGCGTCTTTGTTTTACTGAGATCAATATAATTTTTTTTGTCTTCCTCCGCCAGCATCTGGGTAAGCTTCTCACGGCGGCGGCTCTCGACATATTCGCGCTCACGGTCTGCCTCCTCCTTTACGGTGGCGACAAAACTGCGGCGCAGTATTACAATAAAGGCCACGATACTCACACAGATTATAAAAAGCCAGGCGCCCGTATAAGAAAACAGATCCTTGAGCACCTTTGCCAATATGCTGCCGATAAAGCCGCCGGGGGAAGGAATATTCCACATATCACGGTACAGCCCGGCCTCATTGAAAGCGTACACGTCAAACACAGTGGTAGGAAAACCGCTGGCTGCCAGCGCGTTTACACCGAGAACAGCGAGAAAAGCGGCAAAGCTGTTTTTTCTGAATATACATAAAATGCCCGCCGCCGCCAATACCGCAGCGAAAATATACCGGCCGGCGGTACCGAAAAGCCGCAGTGCCAGCGCGGAGATAAAACCGCCTACCGCTCCGGCGCCCTCGCGAAAAATGCAGTACAGCACGAAAAGGCCGACAAATACCATCACCGTACCTTTAATTTCCGAGCTGAGGGCTTTTTTTCGCTCCAGCTCCGCCTGCTGGGCCTTGGTAAGTTTCTTCGGCGCTGTCTTTTTGCGGGCCGTTGTTTTCTTTTTGGCGCTCATTTTATTCCTTTTGCTATATTTATAAGTTTTTGCATACGCTTATACAGAGTGCTGCGGCTGATCCCGGCGCGGGCAGCCAATTCAGAAAGCGGCGCTTCCGGGTTATCCAGGCGCAGCTGCGCAGCCGCCAGCAGATGCCCGGGCAATACGCTCAGCCCCGGCCCCGCCGTTATCTTTTCTATCGCCTCCACCTGTGCGCGCGATGAATCTACGGTCTTATTGAGATTTGCGGTCTCAAAATTCACCAAACGATTCATGCGGTTTTTCATCTCACGCATGGCGCTGCGGTCCTGCATGTCAAGAGCGCAGCGGTGCGAGCCGCACATAGCCAGCAGCGAAGCGATCGTTTCGGCATTGCGTACATATACGATTATATCATTTTTCAGGCTTCTTGTCTTCGCTTCCGCGCCCGATTCGCCCAAATAAGCGCAAAACGACGATGCCGCCTCCGCGCCGGAAAAATGAAATTCTAAGCTGAAGCTTTTCAGCGGGTCGCTCAGCGTGCCGCATGACAGAAAAACGCCGCGCAAAAACGCGTGATCTTCTCTGCTGCCGTGCAGAAGCGAAAGATTTACCGCCGATGCCGTATGCGGCGTACCGGTTTCGTCCATAAGCTCATAGTCACGCAATACAGCCGCCGTTGTGGCTGTATCGGCAACAGTCACCGTATATTCACGCCGACCGCCGAAGCTGCGTTTTTCCGCGTGGCGTATCTCCGGCTGCCATACATACAAATTTTTTATGAGCGTATACACACGCGAAGCCGAAGAAGCCAGCCCCGATGATATGCGCAGACCGAAATCGCCCCGCCCGAAAAAGACCAGAGCCGCGCCGCCGAAAATGAAGCCGTAAAGCTCCGCCGCATCGAGGTCGCAGTCGTCGGTCTTAAGCTTGGCCAGCTCGTTTTTCACTTCCGCCGAGTAACTCATACAAGCCGCTCCCTTGCAGTTATTATAACTTATACGTCTTTACTTTAATAACAATTTTTCTAAGTAAAGCCTTATTGTTTAAAATAGGTCACAGTCGTGTTACAATATGATCAGGTAAAAACCAATGATAAAAACAAGATCGGCTCTGCTGTATATATTTGTCACCTTTGCCGTCATCATGCTGTTCGCTTCCTTCGAGGCGGAGCGCTATTTTGATTACGCCTCTAAGCTTGATCTCAGCGACAAAATGATGTACCGCGCCATGACCGAGAACTTTGACGGCATATTCTCGGCGGATACAGGAGACGGCAGCGTTACTCAAACGGAAAAAACCGAATTCGTGCTGGATGATACCGACACGAAGATCGCCCAATATACCTATAAGCTCTATTATCTCGACTATATCACCGAATTCCCGCAGACTCCGGAGAAATTCGACGAAATCTTATATGATGCCGTATTCCGTTTTCAGGAGGCCAAGGGTCTCACGCAGAACGGCGAGCTTGACAAGCAGACCACCGACGCCATTACCGTGGAGCCTGTCGAATACAAGGCCGGCAAGCAGGGCAGCGATATACTGCAATTTCAGCTGATACTGGCGCAGCTGGGCTATCTGCCCGAAGATACAGAAATGAACGGCACATTCGGTGAGCAGACGGAAAACGCCGTAAGGCTCTACCAGCAGGCCAACGGGCTTATCGTCACCGGCACCGTCAACGCCGAAACGCAGCTGAGTCTGAAAAGGGATATATCCGAGCAGACGCCCTATGAAAGCGGCACGAACGGTCAGTAGCCGCACGGTGCGGCAGCAGTCTGCCTTTGTAAAATATTTTTGCGCAGTTATACGCATAAAAACCTCTGTGCCGCTCAAAATAAGGCAGACGGAGGTTTTTTATTATGCTGAGCAACGAAATATACAAACAGGTCGCCGAGCATTGCCCGCAGTTTTATCCGCGTCTCAATGCGGTCGTTTCCTGCCCGGAGGCTGCCGATCCCACATGCTTCAACTGCCGTAATTTCTGCGACAACACCTGCGTATCCGGTCTTTTCGATACGATCAGAAACGAGTTGAGATAGCTTCGGCCGCACAGTCATAAAAAAGAGCTTTACCGGCACAGCTTAACACGGTAAGGCTCTTTTTCAACGGCGGCGGTAAAGTGTATCCGCCGCTTTACCCGTTTTTTTGTCTGCGCTTTTCCGCAAGCCGCCGCACCGCCCGAAAAAGCAGATAACCGAGCGCCACACCGGCCGTATTCAAAATCACATCATCTATTTCGGTAACGCCGGTGCCGAACATATATTGCCCGAATTCGATCATTACGGAAAACAGCATACCCGAAAACACCGTTTTAAGCGCGGCATGGCGGCAGGTATCGGGGTCGGTGATTCCGGAAGCCGGCAGCAGCACACCGTACGGCACAAACCAGCCGATATTGCCGAAAAACAGATAGCAGAAGGTCATGATACTGCCGCCGCGCAATATGCGGATAAGATCGGTGAATATCTCTGTGTTGAAGCGTCCGTGACGGAAAAGCCCATAAAAAGAAAAGCCGGCGCGAAAAACGGTGATCCTCAGCACCAGCAGTATATACAGTATTAAAATTATCAGCGCTGTCTTTCTGCCCGTCCCCTTTTTCATTTCCACCTCAATGCAAAGAATTTTGCCCGCGGGCAAAATTCTTCACAAAGATATTATATGCTCCCCCGTCTGTCGCTTTCGGCAATTTACGGTCTGTATATGCATCGACCGCCTATCGCAAAGCCCGTTTCGGATATGTTTTTACATTATATTTATCGTACAGGTATTCCTGCAGTCTGGTATGTGTTGTCTTGCGGTAGTCTTTTTCGGTGGTCTTGGCGCTGTCGGCTATCTCATTCAGCTTCTCCGTCTTGGCGGTGCTGACCGCCGAGGTCTTGCACTTGGCGGCTATCTCATCATAATTGTCCGCCAGCGTCGGCGCCGGAGTCTCGGCATATTTATATATCAGGTGATAGCCGTCATCGGTGCTCACCATTCCTTTTACCTCGCCGACCGCCATCGCGAAGGCGACAACGGAAAAGGCCTCCGACATGCTGCTGTATTTAAATGCGCCCAGATCGTAAGCTTGCTTGATATCGGCATCCTCGGCATCGGTGCCCTCGGCCGCTTTTATCTTATCATAGAGCGCCATAAAGCCCTCCGCAGTGCCGCCGGCCTCTTTTTCCAGCTGACGGGCCTTCACCTCATCCTCGGTAAGTATGTAATAGCAGCTGACCGTAGCCGCAAACGAAGCGGAATTGCTGTTGTAATACTCGGTGACCTCTTCCTCGGTCACGGTCATTTCCGCCTCCAGCTGCTCCTGCAGCCGGTCTTCGGCAACAAAGCCTTTGCCGATAAAGAGCTTGCCGGCCTCAATGTCAGCTTCGCTGAGATAATACGATTTGTAGAATGACAGCAGGTAATCCTCACCGAAAGTATCGGTAAGCGCAGCAAAGGTATCGTCAAACTTGGCCTTCGCCTCTTCATCGCTGATCGTAAAGCCCTGTTCATCGGCGTAATCTATCAGCGCCTGCGTGTTGCTCACATAGCTTACCGTGGAATCGTAGTAGTTGAGAAAATCATCGTCGCTCGATGGGTAGGTATTGTAAGACACATAGTTGAAAAGCATCAGCGTCAGAGCGTAAAAATCGAATACCGTCACGCTTATATCCTTGCCGTTCACCTTCAGAGCGGTACCCTGCATTGCCGCGGAATAATCCGGCTCGGTATCGTTATAGGCGTTGGTGTAGGCCGTAACAGCGCGGTATTCTTCCGAAAGAGCCTTAAACCCGTCGCGGTCGAGTCCGTTTTCACTCAAAAGCGCATCCAAAGACTCCTCGCTTCCGAGATAATATTCGCCCGCCAACATCATATTATCAAAAAGGGTGTCAGCCGCGCCGTCCTCCGGTGTTACACCGGCCGCCTTGGCTTCCTCGTAACAGCAAAGATCGTAAATATAAGAATCGAATATATTTTCTTTAAACGTTTTCAGCTCGGCCTCGTCGGTCGGCAAAGAATTGCCGTATATCTGATACAGCAGGCAGTATGTTTCATAAAAATCGTTAAAAGACGACTTAAGTATCTTGCTGCCGTTGACCACGGCCACCACCGACGCAGCGTCCTTCTCCTCATTGAGAGATGTAAGGCTGCAGGCCGACGCCGTAAATGTCAGCAGAACCGCGAGCAGCAGACAAACGAGCTTTTTTGCTTTCATAATGATCATCCTTCCGATATTGCCTTATAACTTCTTAACTTTAAAATTATACTTTATTTAAAGCTTATTACCAATAAAATCGCCGATTAATTCACGCGCAAATGCCGTCACCGGCTTTTTCGGGTCGAGACGCACCGTCATCGTCGTTTCCGCACCGCTGGTTTTCATTTTGAGCTTATATCGCTGCGAAAGTGCAGCGATAAAAGCACCGTCGAAGAATGTTCCTTCGGCAAATTCCAACACCAGCGCCGTATCGTTCTGTCTGAGCTTCTTTATACCGGCTTCGGCGGCCCCGGCTTTTATCAGCGCCACCTTCAGCAGATTCACCACGCTTTCGGGCATATCGGCGTAAACATCGGTTATCTCATCGGCCACGCGCGAATAATCTTCCTCGTTTTCGATAGCGGCGATCTTTTTGTAAAGCTCTATGCGCTGAGCCTCGCTCTGTACATAATCATTAGGCAAATAGGCGCTGACGCGCAGATCTATTTCGGCGGCCGGCTTGACCTTCACCACCGCGCCGGAGGCCTCGGCTACCGCCTCGCCCAGCATACGGCAATACATTTCGTAGCCGACATTGGCAAAATGGCCGCTCTGATCGGCGCCCAAAATGTTGCCGGCCCCGCGTATCTGCAGATCACGCATAGCTATTCTGAAGCCCGAACCGAACTTGGTAAATTCCTTTATCGCTTCCAGCCGCTTGGAGGCCGTCTCGCTGATTATCTTATCGCGCTTGTACATCATATAGGCAAAGGCAGCTTTATCACGCCGGCCAACCCGCCCGCGCAGCTGATACAGCTGCGAAAGACCGAGTCGGTCGGCATCCTGAATGATGATAGTGTTGGCGTTGATGATGTCAACACCGTTTTCTATAATAGTGGTGCTGACGAGGACATCGTACTTTCTTTCTAAAAAATCAAGGATGATCTTTTCCAGAACGCTTTCCGGCATACGGCCGTGCGCGAAGGCGACGCGGGCGTCAGGCACCAGTGCGCTGACATGCTCGGCGACCTCCTGAATATATTCGACGCGGTTATACAGGTAAAAGACCTGACCGCCGCGCGACAGCTCAAAATTTACGGCCTGTTTTATCTTCACATCGTCCTGCTCGGTCACAAAGGTCTGCACCTCCTGCTTATTGACAGGCGGCGTGTTGATCACGCTCATATCAAGTATACCGGTGAGCGACATATTCAGCGTACGCGGTATGGGCGTAGCCGAGAGAGTGAGTGAATCAACATTCGTTTTCAAAAGCTTGAGCTTATCCTTGGCGGCCACACCGAAGCGCTGCTCCTCATCAACGATGAGCAGCCCCAGGTCGTTGAAGCGTATATCCTTGGAAAGCATACGGTGCGTACCGATGACTATATCTATGTCACCGGCGGCGAGCTTGGCTACGATCGCTTTGCTCTCCTTGGCAGTACGGAAGCGGCTGAGCATCTCTATTTTTACCGGATAACCCGCAAACCGCTGCGTAAAGTTGTTGTAGTGCTGTAAAGCGAGTATGGTGGTCGGTACCAACACGGCCACCTGCTTGGGCTCCATCACCGCCTTGAACGCGGCGCGCGCCGCCACCTCGGTTTTGCCGAAGCCCACATCGCCTAAAAGCAGTCTGTCCATAGGCGTGGGCTTTTCCATGTCGGCCTTTATCTCGGCGGAGCAGCGCAGCTGATCCTCGGTCGGCTCAAACTCAAAGCGTTCTTCAAATTCGCCCTGCCACGGGGTATCGGCGGCAAAGGCATACCCGGGACGGGCCTGCCTCTCGGAATACATGGCTATGTATTCCTGCGCCAGCTCGGCCACGGCTTTTTTAACCTTGCGCTTGGCGGCGCTCCAATCGCCTGAGCCCATGCGGCTCACCCGCGGCGGCGTGTCGCCGGCCCCCACGTATTTCTGTATTAAATCCATCTGCTCCGGCGGCACATAAAGGGCGTCCTCATCGGCGTACGCTATTTTGATATAGTCCTTCTGCACGCCGAAAAGCTCTATCTGCTGAATCCCGGCGTAACGGCCGATACCGTGTACCTCGTGT
>CAZIQU010000001.1:22577-27224 GCA_964541445.1 uncultured Lachnospiraceae bacterium
CAACGTAGTCTCCGGGTTTTATATCCGAAAAAAATTCTTTGGCGATATCGTCACTGCGCCGTTTTACTTTCTGCTCAAGGCGCGTCACTATATGGCTGTACGGTATCAAAAGTATCTTCTGAACGGCGAAATCAAGTCCGCCGGTAAGCGTGTACTTACTCAGGCAGACGTGCCCCGGCGCCGCGCTGTCGGCGCAGTTGATATTCAAAGATACCATCAGTTCGGCGAGCGAACGTTTTTCGTCGGCATCACTGTAGGTTATTATTACGCTGTAGCCGTCGGCCGTATACACCGGCAGCTGCGAGGCAAAAGCGTTCACATTGCCGCGATAGGCAATAACATCGGCGCAGCCGGCATAAAATGAAACATCGTATTCGTCAGGCGGCGGCAAAAGAGCGGAGGTAAAGGCGGTAAAGCCACCGCGGGAAAGCTCTTTTTTTACATCGTCAAAAGAAGCGAGTATTTTCAGCTGGGTATCAAAAGCTCTGCCCTGCTGCTTGAGCAGAGTAAACTCCTCCGCAACGCTCTTTTCGGTAAGCTTAAAATCCTTTTTCAGCCTGCCCATATCGGCAATCAGCGTATCAAAGCCGTCAAACAGCTCCGTCAGCATCGTCTGCGGCGTATCACTCCAGGCATAGAGCAGATGAGCGGCTTCGGCGCTGTCGTACGAAAGCTTTTCATAAAGCTCGGCGCTGCCGGCCTCGTAAAGCGCGCGTGCCTGCGGATCACTTATTTTGGCGGCGGCCGACGCGGCCTCATCTTTCATCGCGCCCAACGCTTTTTCCACCGCCGGCGCAGATGTTAAATACTGTGAAAACGGCGAAACAGAGAAGCCGTCCGCGTTGCCGGTGGAAAGCATGGTGGCGGCATCATAGGTACGGACGGAATCTATTTCATCGCCGTAAAATTCCACACGCACCGGCTGTACGCCGTTCGGTGCGAAAAAATCGACAATGCCGCCGCGCACGGCGAATTGACCGGGGGCCTCGCATACCTCGCCGCGTTCGTAGCCGAGCGAAACGAGCCGGCTTATCAAAGTGCCCGGGTCAAGAATATCGCCGGTCTTGTAAGAAAAATAATTATCGGCCGATGGCGCCGGAAAATGTTCCGCCAGCGCGAACGCGCAGACAACGATCAGTTTTTTTTCCTGCGAAAATGCGGCGTTTATCACATTAAGACGCTTTATCGCCGCCTCGCGCGAGTAGCTGTCGGCGTATGAAAAATAAAAAGGCTCCTTCGGATATAAAAGCACCTTATCGCCGCCGAGCACGGCGCAGAGATCATCGTAATATTTTTTTGCCTCATAATCGGTACCGCAAACGAAGAAAAGGCTTTTGTCGCCGCGGGTAAAAAGTTCCGCCGCTGCATAAAGCCGATAATTTTTTTCCGCACCGCTGACGAGCAATCGCTGACCCGGGCATTTTCGCAGCCCGTCAAACAGCCCGTATTTCTTAAAAATATCTTGCATGCCGCCATTATAGCAGAAATTATTTTTCTTGATACCCTTATAGGACCACTTAAACGAAAATAGCGTAAATTATCAACAATTATGCCCGGGTCAGCAAGACGAAGCCGCTGACCCGGGCATAATAAGCAGGAAATAATAAAACGAAAAAAGCGCCGCACAGCGGCGCTTCAGCCTTCAAAAGGTAATAAACCACATTTTTCAGCCTACAAAAAGCATATACCAGCTCTTATCGGTACGGTAAAGAGTAAGGTAGTAGTAGCTGTCGTAATAGGAATACTGTTCATCGGTGAGCTCGTTAACGGCGTCAATCTCGACAATAACGACTTCCTTAACATCAAAGGATGTGCCGGCGGCGCTGTTCAGCGAAGCAAACTGATCGAGCATATCACTGTAATCGGTCACATTGTAGAATTCGTATTCAGGTACAGCTACACCGCTTTTTTTAGCTGTGTAGTAAAGCGAGTCGGTATCCTGCACGAATTCATCATCATCCTCCGACCAGTTGTACGCCTTGCGCATGGCCTTCACGACATCGGCGTTGCGCATTTTATAAAGCTTGCTGCCGTTGACATCACCGATGGTCGTCAGATAATCGTCAACGAGGTCTTCATAGCTCTTGTAGGTCTTGCCGCCGATAAGGCCGCTGGTAAACAGCAGCACGCATACCGCCGCAACCACAACAAGGGCCGCGATCAATATGTATATAGTGGTCTTTGTCTGCTTGTTGAGTTTTTTGGTGTTGCCCTCGCTGTAAGGACTGTTGCCGTTGTACGCTCCGTTGTTGTACCCCCCGTTGGCGTTGTCCTGCGGCTGAGCGTAAGTGTTGGCCTGCGGCTGAACATTGGCTTCAGGCTGAGCTCCCGCCGCGGTCCTTCCCAATATCTTATCCAGCTCCAGTTCATTTCCCGGCGTTGACACGCCGCTGTTGATCTCGTCAACGGCCTGTTGGGCTTCATTCAGCGTCTTGTCTATTTCATCCGTAGGCACATTGGCTGCTGCCTGCTGAGTCTGATTGAGCGGCGCGCCGCAATTGGTGCAGAAAAGAGCGCCGTCGCTGTTTTTTGTCCCGCAATTAGTACAAAACATATATCATTACTCCTCTACTATATTTTTTTACTTGCTGTTTACCTTATATTACAGGTTTTGACACGATTTTTCAATCAAAAATAAATAATTCTTATTTCGTGCGCGTGAGAATTGCGTCAGGATAGGAGAATAAGTAGCGAATCTCGTTTTCCCGGCCGTCGTCGGGGTCGCTCTCTGTTACGGTGATCAGCAGAGTGTCATCGTTATAGACCGAGAGGTGCGCGATCTTGGTCTGATACCCGGCGGAAGGGTAGTAAAAGAACGAGCCGCTGATCTCCGGCAAGCTGACCCGGGCAGAAATGTCAAAAACCCGCGCCTGCAGTACACTGCCGTCGGCCAGATTAACCGGTATAATCTGCTGTTCGTGTATCACCCAGCCGATCGCCTCACAACCGCCGGCGGGATCATCGGGTATTACCATCTCCGTAACGGCCTTGTCATACAGCTGCGTAAACGCGCCGCTGCCGCAGTCTATCATGCACAGCTTCGTGTTCCAACCGTCATAGCAGTTGAATTCGTGTTCCAAATAAAGGTAGATATTACGTTCACTGCTGCGCTCAAAGCTGTTCTCACTGTAGGTAATGCGCCATTTGTCGGGCAATACATAAAGTCGCTCAAGGGCGTCGCCGTTATCACGGGAAAATAAGGTATAATTCGTATTGCCGGATGAGTAGTATGAGTATTCGTAGCTCCATTCACCCTTTCGGCAGATGATGTTTTTCTCGGCGATACCGGCGCTGTAGGCAGCTTCAAAAGCGCTGTCACCGTTATATCCTGCCGCATCGGCTTCAGTTTTGGCGGGAGGCTGTGTATAACTGCCATTCTGCGCGGTTTGTGAACCTTTTTCAGAGCTGCTGCCGTTTTCCGCTGCTGACCCGGGCACATTTGCACGGCACGCCACCATAGTAAGGAGCATGAAGGCAAATAACGCTGTTAAAATCTTCTTTATACTTTTCATATTATTTGATATATTATAGCATATTTCAGTTCTGACCCGGGCACTTTGTTTATTTCCTGCGCAATGAAGGGCCGCATTTCTGCGGAGAAAGGCGCGGACAAGTCAAAAAAGCATTGTACATCTAAACTTTTTTAATTATTTTTGCGAAATGACCGGAAAAATATTACTTTCGGAGAATATATACAGTAGATCGTTAATTCTTTTCCGGAGGTATACCATGTCAAAACCGAGAGTTCTCTCTCCCACCGCTGCCTACCACATCATCCTCAAGGGGATAGACCGTGCCGATGTGTTTCTCGACGACGCCGACAAAAAGGCTTTCACCGACAGGCTTTCACGCTTCTCTCAAAAGCTTGACTTCTCCGTCGTCTCCTACTGCCTCATGTCCAACCACGTCCATCTGCTCGTCTTTTCAAGGGGTGACTTCCCGCCGGGTGAGCTGGTCAAAAGAATATGTACTTCCTACGTGCAGCACTACTTCAATCACCGCCACGACCACGAGGGATCGCTCTTTCAGGGCAAGTTCTTCTCCCGCCCGGTCGCCGACGACAACGACATGCTGTGCGTGTGCCGCTACATACTTAATAACCCCTTAAACGGTGGGCTTTGCTCAAGCCTGAGCTACGAGTTTTCCTCCTACGATGCTACGCTTTGCGACTATAAGAGCAACAAAAACACCGGCTTTACCGATACTTCCGCCATCAGAAGCGTCATAAGCGGCGCAAAACGCTTTACGGAATTCATATCTTCCGGCTGCCGCGATATGTTCCCGCGGGAGGCCTTTAAGATAAAGGACGGCGACATTCGCGCCTTCATCGCCGCCAACCTCACCGAAGTGCCCGGGTCAGCATGCACAGAAATAAAACATTCAATGACAAACGCCCCCGCGCAGAGCGGCAGGCTGCTCAAAGAGATGCTCAGCTGCGGGATCACCGTCAGCAGAATAGCAAGAATAACCGGTATTACCCGGGCCCGCTTATACTCCTGGCTGAATTAATCGGGTGAAAAAAGAATATCGATTAAGGGGTTTTATTTGCGTGTCCGAAAATGCGGCACATAGGTTACAGGCGGCGCGTAGGGCTCGAAAAAAAGAGACCGACCGGCGAAAAGTACGAAAGCTTACTGTTTAAAATGA
>CAZIQU010000002.1:0-4578 GCA_964541445.1 uncultured Lachnospiraceae bacterium
TCACGGGCATATTCATCGCTTATGGGGTTAAGTCCGTTATCATCGTTGCGGGTGATAAGATATAAATACATCTGCTCCGGGGCAAGCGTCCCCTCGCCCATTATCGGCGTCAGACCGTTTTCCGTGTTTTCGGCGGCTGCCCCGCACGGAAAAGTCAGCAAAAAAACACCGACAAGCACAATAACGACATATTTTTTCATGAGTCCACCTCATAATAATTCTATATACGTTAAGAGCGGTAATATGGCGAAAAAGCATATAAGGATACGAAAAAAAAAGCGCGGAGCTGCCCGCGGCAAAAAAAAGCTGTTCCCGAAAATACTTGCGGCAGCGTTAATACTGCTGACGGCGGCTTTCGGCGTGCTGTGGCTGAGCCTGCCCAATATCGGCGCTTATACTTACAGTCCGCAGAGCAAGACCGAAGTATATTCGGCAGACGGCGTACTTATCGGCGAGATCGCCTCGCGCAAAATAACATTCGTCAGCCGCGAGGATATCCCCGACAGGCTCGTTTACGCCGTGGTCGCTATTGAGGACAAGCGCTTTTTCAGCCACTGCGGCGTCGATGTTTTCAGCATCGGCCGCGCGTTGTATCACAATATACTGGCCGGTGAAATAGTAGAAGGAGGCAGCACCATCACACAGCAGGTGGCAAAGATACTCTTTTTCAATTCCGAGCAAAGCTACCTGCGCAAGCTGCGCGAGGCGCTGACGGCGCTGCGGCTGAATAAGAAATATTCCAAGGACGAGATAATCACCATATACCTCAACGAAATATATTTCGGCGGCGGCGCTTTCGGCATATATGAGGCCGCCGAAACGTATTTTTCAAAAACGCCGCGCGAGCTGACGCTCGATGAATGTGCGATGCTCGCCGGAATAATACAGGCGCCTTCGGCTTACTGCCCGCTGGATGACGAGGGCTACACTTACGCGATGCAGCGCCGCGACAAGGTGCTTAATGCGATGCTGGCTGCCGGATACATCACCGACGAAGAGGCCGCGGCGGCCAAAGCGAAGCAAACGCTCATTGAACCCACCTACGAAAGCACTTTTGAGCACGGCACCGCCGAAGAAGGCTGCGGCGCTTTTCTCAACAGAGTCTACGAAGAAGCTCTTGCCGCACTTACGACATACTACCAACGCACGCTGCGCCTTTCCGCCGCGGCTGCCGCCGAAGAAGCCGAGGCATCACTGTACGGACACAACATGACGATAACTACCACGCTCAGCTGCGTCATGCAGCAAAAAGCACTGGCCGCCATTGAGGAAAACATCGGCGATAAAGCTTCCTGCGCTTATGTAAGCATCAATTCCGATGACGGCAGCGTGCTTTGTTATTACGGCGCCGACCGCGATACCTATATAGATATGGCCGATTCTCCGCGTCAGCCCGGCAGCAACATCAAACCGCTGTATATGCTTTATCTGTGCGATGCCGGTATCGCCGACCGCAACACCGTGGTTTTGGACGAGCGCTTTCATATAGGCGATTATTCACCGGGAAATTATTCCGGCAAATATATGGGCTATGTCACCATGCGCGAGGCACTTACCTTTTCGCTCAACAGCGCCTGCCTGCGCTTTTTTACCATGACCGATTACCGCAGCGAGATCGACTTTGTCAAATCATTGGGGATAACCACCGTCAGCGATGACGATTATAATTACGCCTTTGCGCTGGGCGGCTTAAGCTACGGCATCAAGCCGATCGAGATGGCCTGCGCTTACGGCGTCATCAATAACGGCGGGCTGCTGGTAAGCCCAAAATTTGTCGTTTCGCTGACCGACGAAAACGGTACGGTCATCTTTCCTGAAGATAAAGGCGCCGAAAAAATCGTCAGCGCCGAAAGCGCCGCGCAGATATACAGCTGCCTCAAGAGCGTAGTGCTCAGAGGAACGGCGACGGCGGCAAACTCTTACTACGCGACCGCCGGCAAGACCGGCACGACCGACAACAGCCGCGATGTTTGGTTCACCGGCGCCACCGGCAACGTAGTGACGAGCATATGGGCCGGCAATGTCGATTATGAGCAGGTTGAGGGTCTTTCGTCTTCCTGGTGCGTGCGTACATACAGTGACAGCATCATTGCCGCTGTCAAAGACAATACCTTCGCCGGCAGCGGCGTGCAGGATTCACCGGCGGAAAACACGCTGGAAATGACCGTATTGATAAACAGTGAGGCCGATATTTACGATATACAGCCGCAGGATGCAGCCACAATAACCGTACCGGATTACGAAGCGGAATACTTTGCCGAAAGAAGCGTCGTTTCAGCGGTGATAGACTCTTCGACCGGTCTGCTTTTTTCCGAAAGATGCCCGGAGGAATACCGGCAGGAAAAATATTTTCTCACCTCGCAGGCGCCCACGCAATACTGCACCGGCCGCCATAAAAACAACAACAACGGCAAGGACGATTCCGGCTCATTCTGGGAGGATCTCTGGGATATGTTCCGCAAATAACAGCTTGGCAGCGACGCTGTGATAAGCTATAATCTAATCATAAAAACAAAGGAAACCGCAATGTACGAAGATAAACTGCTGCTGAGAAAAGAACTTAAGAAAAGACGCGCCGCGCTGACACATGAGTATATCGATAAAGCCAGTGAAGAAATATTCGCTGCCGTAAAGCAGCTGCGATGCTTTCAAAAAAGCAGCTGCATCATGATTTATGTCAGCTATCAAAACGAGATAAACACCCACCCTTTTATTGAGTACTGCATCGCCGCCGGCAAGAAGGTGCTTACGCCGATATGCAACCCGGACCGCAGCATGACGCTGGCGCTGACTGAGCAGTTTCCGGCGGGGTTTGCGGCCACATCCATGGGCATAATGGAAATACCGAAGGACAAGGCCACGGCCGTCGCCCCCGAGGAGCTGGATATGATCATTACCCCGGGGCTGGCTTTCACGCCCGAGGGCGCCCGCATCGGCTATGGCGGCGGCTATTACGACCGCCTTTTTGCCCTTATCCGCCCCGACACGATCAAGCTGGCGCCGTCATTCGACCCTTTTATAATCGACAGCATTCCCACCGGCCGCTACGACCAACCGGTAGATGTGATCGTCAGCGAAGATAAGATAATATTTGTCAACGCCGCGCTCGGGCGTTGAGATACAACCGTCCACACGCGGCGGCCCGTTTCACGGCAAAATGATTATTAAAGCAGAAGAGGGACAGTTCCCGCATTTTAGGCGGGGACTGTTTTCGACCTCCTATGACTTTATAATTTCTTTTTTGTTGTTTAAAATTCATTGATAGTCTATAATTAAATACCAAGAAAACAAGCATTGAAGGTGATGAATATGTATTTAGATCCCGGATTCGGCAGCATGATCATCCAGTTAGTCGTTGCACTGATAGCAGGGGCCGGAGCCATCTGGCTTATGGCCAAGACCAAGATCAAAAATCTGTTTAAGAAAAAAAGCTCAACAGAATCAGCGACAACGGCGGACAGCCAAAACGCCGATGAAAGTAAACAGTATACAATAGAAGAATAAAGAGGAAAAATATTGGATACCGATGTGATGAAACGTGCAGCCGGTTCTTTTCGTGACCCGTGCGGCACAGTATACAAACAAGGCGGCAGTATTTTTCGCAGTGTCAGTTTGACCTATAAAGATAAATATGACAGGCTGATGTCCTGCGGTCTGTACGATGAGCTTATCGCGAAAAAAATGCTGGTCGCTCACCTCGAATGTGATGACATACTGCTTCCTCCCGGCTGCTGTAAGATGCTCGCGCCCGAAGTGATACCGTTTATATCATACCCTTATGAATGGTCGTTCGGCGAACTGCGCGACGCAGCGCTTCTCACCCTTAACATACATATGGCAGCGCTGGAAACAGGCATGATACTGAAAGATGCCAGCGCCTATAACGTGCAGTTTATAAACGGCGCACCGATATTTATTGACACTCTTTCTTTTGATATTTACACCGAGGGCGCACCGTGGATAGCCTATGGCCAGTTCTGCCGGCATTTTTTAGCGCCGCTTCTGCTTATGGCCTATACTGACATCAGCATGAACAAACTGCTTGTGACCTATATAGACGGGATACCGATACCGCTTGCCGACAAGCTTCTGCACGGCAAAGGCGGAATGTTTGCCAAACAGCATATATCGTGGCAGGCAAAGGCGATCGCCAGGCATGACGCCGACGGTGCCGGCGGAAAAGCCGCCAATATAAAAGAAGTGAAAATAACGCTCTTCCAGATGAAGGCGATGATCGGCAGTCTTATCCGCGGCATCGAGGCCATAAAGCCAGAAGATACAGTTACCGAATGGGGCGATTATTACAGCCGCACAAATTACACCGCCGCCGCAGAGAGCAGCAAAGAAACTATCGTGTCACAGTACATTAACGATATCGCTCCACGCACCGTATGGGACATCGGTGCCAACGACGGCAGGTACTCGGCAAAAGCCCTGTCAGTCGGAGCCGCTGTGGTCGCCTTTGATATTGACCCGGTGGCAGTCGAGCGCAACTATATGCGGGTAAAAAAAGAACATACCGCTATGCTGCCGCTTTTATATGACATATCCGTCGTCTGAACGCTGCCGTCGGAGGTG
>CAZIQU010000002.1:4588-22694 GCA_964541445.1 uncultured Lachnospiraceae bacterium
ATAGGTTTTGCCAACCGGGAAAGATTGACCATAGAGCAAAGGCAGCGTCCCGATATGATCATGCTGCTGGCAGTGCTGCATCACATGGTTATTTCCAACAATCTGCCTTTTTCCATGATCGCCGAATATTTCGCTTCTCTGACTGCGAATATTATCATTGAATTCGTTCCCAAAGAAGATTCTCAGGTCAAAATCCTTTTAGCGACAAGAGACGATATTTTCACCGATTATGCCGCTGAGAATTTTGAGAAAAGCTTTTCGGCGTATTTTGAGATAGTTGACAGGAAAAACGTGGAAGGCAGCGGGCGTATCATTTACCGCATGCGTTCAAAGGTATTTTGCGATGAAGAAAAATGATTTCGGCTGGGCGCTGCTGATATGCGCGATGCTCATTCCGTGCGTATTCATGCTGTTTTTTTACCAAAACGGCCAGAACGCAATCTATGTTGACTTCGGTCTGCTGATAAAAGTCACTTTGGCTTTGGCCGCGGCAGCAGGCATAGTTTGGCTGATCGCCAGAGCGGTATTACATTCTCCCCTGTCGGCTTATCTTATATCACTCTGCGCGTCACTGGCGCTCTTTCTCGGCGACCGTATCGCCGAAAACCTGCCGTTTACTCATTTTAAGACAGCGGCAGTCTATGCGTTCTTCATCGCCGCCGGCATTGCAGCAGCGCTGATAGTCAGAAAGAAAAAAGAGACAGCGAAGATCGCCGCTGTTTTCGTTGCCGTCATTACCGCGGTGATGCTTTTATTTAATATAATACCTACCGTCAGGCTCTATATGGCCATTTATCATTCCGGCGCAGCCGCCGATACCGAAGAATATATCAAAACCGATTTCGCGCAAACCGTTGCCGATGATACCCCCAATATATATTGGATACACTGCGACGGCATGCTGGGGTTCGATACGATCGAAAGGTATTCCGGCGATGCGCAGACAGAGGCCTATGACACGCTGACTGAGCTGGGGTTTTATGTAAACCGCTCAGCGTGGCTGGAAGCCACCCACAGTACAACAGTAGCCGTGCCCTCACTGATGTGCCCGGCCTTTTACGATGAGTATTTGGCGGAATTTTTGGAAGGCGGCGACGAGGGCGTAACCTATCTCACCGAAAACAAAGCCTCGTATATGTCGCTGCTCACCGAAGCCGTGGAGAACAACGAGCTTACGGCCTCCTTATTCAGCAAAGA
Source organism: uncultured Lachnospiraceae bacterium (assembly GCA_964541445.1). Classification (GTDB taxonomy): domain Bacteria; phylum Bacillota; class Clostridia; order Eubacteriales; family Anaerofustaceae; genus CAZIQU01. Next base: position 5,786 of record CAZIQU010000002.1, read on the forward strand.
CTACAACATAAGCATCGTAGCAGAGGGTACATTTTATTATTATTTCCCCGACAGCTACTATGTCTCACGCGTATATAACGATTACGGGCTTTTTACGCGCGAGGTACAGCTGCAGACCGTTTTCGACGATATTTTCGACCAAACGCAGATTGTCGACTTCTGCGGCGCCATCTCGCAGCCACTGGCTGCCGCCGTCGACCGGCTTACCGCCGTGGATATCGAGACTGTTGAGATGACCGGCGAAAAGCTTACCGATGAAGAGCTAGCCGATATTCTGGAAACGGAAAATATCAGCGCCAGAGAAAACTATTGCCGTAACTTTGATTATGTCTACGATGTTATGACCTCGTCTGATGAGCCGTATTTCGTCCTGTACGTCTTCCCCTACGACCATCAGCCGTTTGTTGCTGATGAGAACGGCGACGCACTGACGGAAAATACCGGTAACACCACAGAGAACTACTACCGCACACATGCCTACAATATGAGGGTCTTGGTCAATCTTGTCAGCATGATCCGTGAAAACGATCCTGCTGCCGTTATCGTGCTGCAGGCCGACCACGGAACGCATATGCTAAGCGCCGAACAACTGACGGCGGAGACGGGCAGCGCCGATGCCGCCGCCGATTTCTGGAATCAGGTAATGAGCGCCGTATATGTACCGGAGAAATACCGCAGCGACGGTTACGAAGAGATACTCGCCAACCCGCTCAACATTTCGCGCTATCTTGTCAATACTTTTGTCGGGCCCAACTATGAGTACCGCTGATAAACATAATTATTAAACCAATAAAAAAATTAGAGGGACAGCCCTACATTTTAGGCGGGGACTGTCCCTTTTTAATACAAACACTTTCCTTTACGGTATGCCAAAGCAGTCATATACTTTCGCCGCCGTCTGTTTTTGCCGTAAAATACAGGCACATATCTCATTCTGCCGAGAACCAGTCGGAATTATAATCAACATCGACATAATAAAGCAAGTATGGCTTTGCCGTCAGCTCGGCCACGGTCTTATCCGTTATATCGTTATCGTAGAACAGCTCTATTCTTGAACGCACCTGTGTGCAATATGACGCGGCTTCACCGGAAAGCAGCGAGTCAACGGCGCTCACGCAAGAAATTTTATTATAATCCACCGTTGTCAGACTCATGACCAATGCTATTGAAAGCAATACGGTCATTACCGTTTTATGATCGACAAAAATTTTTTTGACTACCGCCGAAAAATTTTCATAACCGAACTCGCTGTCTTTACATATTTGTTTTATCTTACCGCTGAGCCAACCGCATAAATAATAAACATTTATAAAGAATAAAATATAAAATAAATAGCAGGAATTATTTATCACGCGCGGCGGCCCTGCCATGCCGAAAGTATAAACAGACGGGGCAAACATCACACCGATAAACAAATATGAGGCCGCCGCAACAAGAAGCGGTCTGCTAAAACGCAGCGGCGAGGCGGCGGCGTTTGTATATATCATCGGCAGGGCGAACAGAGATATCAGCACAAACGGCAGAGTACACCAAGAAGCCGAAAAAGTTACCGCATAGCGCACGGACATTATCACCGATCTGATCACGCCGAAAGAATTGCCGCCGGCAGTTGCCATACGCACGGCATTGCCGGGGGCAAATATATTTATCATCATAAAGACGATCAGTAAAGATAATGTACATATTATAAGTGCCGGAGCATACCTGCGCTTTATTATCATATACAGAAGCAGCATCGCGGCGAATACCGTACTTAAAAGCACTGCCGTCAGATTCATGCCGCCTATTATCGGGCACAGCAGCAACAGCAGCCAATACCGCTTAGTATTCTTTTCTCTGCAGCAAAATCGCAGCAGCAAAGAGACCATAATAAAGAAAAATGCTGCCCCGAAAGTGTGCGTATAAGACGAAGCGCACCAATAGAACGCTTCCGACGGTGAAAACACAAAATTTACACAGCATATCGAAACCAATGCGGCAACGGTCACATAGGTATATTTATCGGCTTTCAGCAGAACCATAAAGACCGTGTGCAGCAGGAAATACAGCGAGAAAACAAACAGCAGCAGCGTAATGACAACACTGATGCCGTAGTATTGCAAACCGAATATCGCCGGCTGCAAAGAAATCAAGAATGTGGTGGTATATGAGCCCTGCCAGTCATGATACGTTTCAACTGTCTGCTGAAAGGCCGCAGTCAGCAAACTGCCGACAGAGCCCGTATCATTCCATACCTGCGAAGTTTTTACCGAATAACCGAAATCATCACTCGACGGACAATCGTAACCGGCAAGAACAAGCAATGGCAAAATCGAGACGAGCATTATTATTGTAAAAAGTAAAGCAATCGTTTTGCGTGAAAAAAGTTTTTTGCTTTTCTGAGTATCCATTTGTCACCTGCCCGCAAAAATTATACAAAAAAGACGAATAAAATACAATGTTTATTTAACTCGCGGCGGCCCGTTTCACGGCAAAATGATTATTAAAGCAGAAGAGGGACAGTTCCCGCTTAAAAGGCGGGGACTGTCCCTCTTAAAACTGTACCGTGCCGCTCACGACAAAAGCAGCGCTTCGTCGGCCAGTTCTTCACCGCTGACGGCGGAGAATTTTTCCACCAGCTCTCTTACCGTCAGTTTCTGTTTTTCCTCACCGGCGATATCCATCACCACCCGGCCTTTATCGAGCATCACCAGCCGGTTGCCGTAGGTTATGGCGTCCTTCATATTATGCGTCACCATCAGCGCGGTGAGCTTTTTATCGCTGATGATCTTATGCGAGAGCGCCATCACTTTTTCCGCTGTTTTCGGGTCAAGCGCCGCCGTATGCTCGTCGAGCAGCAGCAGCTGCGGGTCTTTGAGCGCAGCCATAAGCAGCGTGACAGCCTGCCGCTGACCGCCGGAAAGCAGCCCCATTTTCGCGGAAAGGCGGTCCTCCAAGCCTAAACCCAGCTCCGCCAGCACTTCACGGTAATGCTCACGCTCCGCTGCGGTTATGCCCCAGCGCAGACCGCGCTTTTCACCGCGCCGAAAGGCCATTGCCATATTCTCTTCGATGAGCATATCGGCGGCCGTACCCATCATCGGGTCTTGAAACACGCGGCCGATAAAAGCGGCGCGCTTGTCCTCACTCATGCGGGTTATATCATGCCCGCCCAGCACGATCGAGCCGCTGTCGGGAATTATACCGCCGGAGATCATATTGAGTATAGTCGATTTGCCGGCGCCGTTGCCGCCGATAACCGCTGCATAGTCGCCGTCGGCGAAGCTGAGCGAAAAATCCTTTACCGCCCGATTTTCATTTACCGTACCGGGGTTGAAGGTCTTTGACAGATTTTTAATTTCCAGCATTTTTCTTCGCGCCTCCGTTTCTGCCTGTCTTTACGGCCGCGGGCCTGCGCAGCGCCGGTATCGCCAACGCCAGCGCCACCACTGCCGCGCTGAAGAGCTTCAGGTCGTTCGTGTTGAGCCCGGCCTGCAATACCAGCGAAATGATAAGAAAGTAGATCACCGCGCCCATCACCGTGGAAAGCAGCCGCAGCCAAAAGCTGCGGTTTTTGCCGAAGATAACTTCGCCGATAATGACGCTGGCCAGCCCGATGACGATCGCGCCGCGCCCCATATTTATATCGGCATAGCCCTGATACTGCGCGAGCAGCGCGCCGGAAAGCGCCACCAGCCCGTTGGAGAGCATCAGCGCCGTTACCTTCATTCTGTCGGTATTTACCCCCAGCGAGCGCGCCATCACCGCATTGCTGCCGGTAGCCCGCACGGCACAGCCCATCTCCGTACCGAAGAACCAGTAAAGCAGCGCGATCAGCACCGCAACAAAGCAGGCGCCGCAGAAGACAGCCGCCGGTATATTTCTCAGCGAAAGCATGGTATCGGTCTTTAAGAGAGAAACATTTGCCCGCTGCATAATACGCATATTTACCGAATAAAGCGCCAGCTGGGTTAGTATGCCGGCTAAAATACCGGGTATTTTCAACTTGGTATGCAATAAACCGGTGACGGCACCGGCTGCCATGCCGCTGAGCAAAGCCCCTGCCAGACTCAGCGCCGGGTTCACCCCGCTGAGTATCAGCATCGAGCTGACGGCACCGCCGGTACAAAAGCTGTTGTCAACGGTAAGATCGGCATAATCGAGCACCTTATAAGTGATAAAGACGCCGATAGCCATTATGCCCCACAGTATGCCCTGCGCCGCCGCGCCCGGGCAGGCGTTCAAGAAAGATTCTATGCTGAAATTCATTGTCTTTTCTTTCTCAGCGCCGCGGGCGCCCGCATAAAACGCCGGCGCCGCACGATGCTGTTGTGATAATTTAAATTATGTTTATTCGAGTCCCTCGGGCATTGTCAGGCCGAGAGAATTAAGGGTCTCTTCGTTCACCGTCAGTGAAAGCTCGTCTTCCGCAGCGTACTCGATAGGCATAGCGGCAATATCCTCGCCGTTTACCAATACACGCACCGCCATAGCCGCCGTCATTTTGCCCAATGTGTAGTAATCAAGACCGTATGTAGCCAAGCCGCCGTTGTTTACCATGTTTGATTCACCGGCGATGATCGGAATACCGGCCTGCGTGAGTATTACCGAGGTTGCGGATATTGTGTCGGCCATAAGGTTGTCGGTCGGCATGTATATCGCGTCCACCTTGCCTACGGCGCTCTGCGCTACCGACTGTACCTCGCTGGAATCCGCCGCGGTAAAGTCAATTACGGTAACACCCTTCGCCTCCAAAGCCTTGCGGGCGATTGCCGCCTGCAGAATGGAATTGTCCTCGCTGGAGCGGTACATGATGCCGACAGTCTGCGCATCCGGCACAAATTTGAGGAGCAGCTCTATCTGCGCTTCGATCGGGTTCATGTCGGAAGTGCCGGATACATTGGTACCGGGCAGTTCATTGGAATTTACCAGCCCCGAGCTTGCCGGGTCGGTGACTGCCGTGATCAGTATGGGAATCTCGTCGGTAGACTGCGCCGCCGCCTGTGCCGCCTGAGTAGCTATCGCCATAATAAGGTCAACGCCGTCATTGACGAATTTCGTGGCGATAGTAGCGCACACGCTCTGTTCGCCCTGCGCGTTCTGCACATCTACCTCATACTTGATACCGGCCTCGTCCAGTCCGTCGAGAAAGCCTTCTCTGGCCGCATCCATTGCCGCGTGCTCGCTGAGCTGGATAATGCCTATCTTGTAGACCTTCTCACCATCCGTTGTGCCCTGATCGCCGCTTTTTCCGCCGCAGGCGCACAGGGAGACCGCCAGAAGCACCGTCAATAATAATGCCGTTATTTTTTTCATTTTTTTCCTCCGAAAATATTTTTATATAAAAAAGCAGGCTGCCGAAAACGGCAACCTGCTGATCTATCTGTTAAATCGATAATCTTTTCAGCAATAAGCTAACCGTTTTCTTCGTGACGCGTTGAAAAAATAATAATAAAAGTAATACGTAAAGACAAAATAAAAGCCCGTAAACAGGTTACGGGCGCAATTAAAGCAAGCACAGAGAAGCAGCGCTGCGCATGAACATTTTTCGATATTGTCAATAGCTGTCATCGCTGTTATTTCTTTCATGCCGCCGCTCCTTTTTTGGTTTATTGTGTTAGATAATATACCGCCTGCCCGAGTTTGTCAAGCACAAATTTTATTTTTTTGCCGCTGCGGCGTATCAGCCCGCGCGGCGCTTTGCCCGCTGACGCTTTGTGCTATAATAACATTTATAAGGAGGAAGGCCATGTCCGTTACGGTAATATGGTTCGCGTTTGCCGCGCTGCTCATCTGCGATATGACGCTCATTTATTTTTTCGCGGTGCGTTATCTGCGCGATAAGGCCTGCCTTAATTTGGCGGCTGCCGTTCTGCCGGAATACGCCGTCAGCTGGCTGTCGGCGGCGGCGCTTTACGCTATTCCTTTCTCCTCTGAGCTTAAATGGCTGCCGCTCATCGCCGCCGTGCTGCATGCCTTCGACAACGCTTTGATCATCAGCCGCTTTATGATAGGCTTGCCGCGGTCACTGAAAGCCGACAGCGAAAAAAGCGTTTTTATCCGTACGCCGCTGCGTACCTGCGAGATAAAATACACCGAGGGGCATTACGCCTCGTATAAAAAACAGCTCTATCTGGCTTTGTTTTTAAAGGTAACTGTCTTCTTTTCTTCGCTGCTCACAATATGCTACGCGCTCAGTTCGTTCGTTTATTTCGGGATAATACATTAAAACATCTTCACCGCCGTCGATAAAATGTATTGTTTACCGTCTTTTTGTTGTATAATGATTTTGTAACAAAATATTAACTTCTACGGAGCGAAGAGCGTCATGAGCGACAAGATACTCGTGATCGATGACGAGAAAAGCATATGCGAGCTGCTGAAGATCGATCTGGAGCTGGAGGGCTACATCTGTGAGACCGCCGGCGACGGCGATGAGGCGCTGATACGCTTTAAGGAATTTAAGCCCGATCTGGTGCTGCTCGATCTGATGCTGCCGGGAATGAGCGGCTATGAGCTCTGCGGCGAGTTCCGCTCACGCGGCGCCGTACCGATAATCATGCTGACAGCCAGAAGCGAGACCGAGGACGTTGTTCAGGGGCTGGAGACCGGCGCCGACGATTATGTGACAAAGCCTTTCGATTCACGCGAGCTGCTGGCACGCATCAAGGCGCTGATAAAGCGCTACCGCCTTTCGGCAGAGACCAAAAAACAGGAATTTCACAACGGTCCGCTGGTGATATTTCCCGATTCGCAGACGGCGTATATACAGAGCCGGCAAATAAAGCTCACTGTCACGGAATTTGAGATATTGCAGCTTTTTATCCGCCACCCCGATAAAGTCTATACCCGCGAGCAGCTGGCCCGCGAGCTGGGCATCAGAGACTTTGCCGACGACACGCGTTCCATAGATATGCATATACAGAGGCTGCGGCGCAAGCTTTCGCTTTATACCGAGCTGAGGTACATAGAGACCGTTTTCGGCCTCGGTTACAAAATGAGGAATTTTGATGAGACTGAAATTCTCGACTAAACTGGTTCTGCTGAATATAGCCGTGGCCGCGATTCTCACCGCCGTCATCGGCTTTATTGTTGTACAGGGCCTTATGCTCAACAACTTCAACGATACGGTGGATAATCTCGTGGTCATCGCCGACGAGTCTTCGGTGATGATCCGCCAGTCGATACTGTCGCTGGCCTCCGTCGAGGACCCGGAGAGCATCTACAAGCAAAACGGCGATTTTTACGCCACGCAGATATCCTCGGTATACGGCATTAACGTGATGCTTTTCGATACCGGCAACAAGCTTATCGGCACCAATACCGCTCTGGAGGATTACACCGCCTATTCAAAGTATTCCGCCGAAAGCCTGAAAGCCAAAAAACAGGCCTATGTTTATACCGACATCGGCGGAGCCGACTATATAATTTTCTGCGCGCCGGTGTTCATAAAATCGGCTTCGCAGCCGGTAGGTGTGCTGCTGCTGCTCTATCCGGCTGCCGCCGTCACCGGCACGGCAATCTCCGCCGTTTACCTTTTTATCATCGCCGGGCTTATCTCCGCTGCGCTGGCGGCACTGCTGTATATATTTTCTTACCGGCGCATGCTGCGGCCGATAAATCAGCTGGTCGCGTTTACACAGACAGCCGGCGAGGGCGAAAAGATTGAGTTCCCCGAGATAAATTATTTTGTCAACGACGAGATCGGCAGTCTGGTGGACGGCTTCAAGGAGCTGACGATAAGGATCAACGAAAAGATCGATGAGATAAATTTTGAAAAAGAGAAGATGGGCAGTATCTTTTCCTCCATGCAGGACGGTGTGCTGGCCGTGACGCCGACGGGAGATATCGTTACCGCCAATGAACGGATAAACGACATGTTCCCGCCGCCAAACGATGTACGCGGCGTCATACCTTCCTTTTATACTCTGCTAAATACGCTGATAAAGGAAAAGAGCGAATCGTCCAGCGAATTTGCCTACGAATCAAAAAACTATCTGCTCAACGCCCGCCGCATCATGATCAAGGAAAAACAGCCCGGCGTGCTGATGGTGATAAGCGATGTGACCGCCATAAAAAAAGTGGAGGAAGAACAGAACCGCTTTATCAGCAGCGTATCGCACGAGCTGAAGACGCCGCTGACCACGGTGATAGGCTACACCGATCTTATGCAGCGCCGCGGCTTTGCCGATAAGGAGCTCACCGAAAAAGCCCTTGCCACCATCAAAAACGAGGGCAACAGGCTGCTGCGGCTGGTAAACGATCTTTTGAACATCAACAAATTTCACAGCTATGACTTTGACCTGATCTTTACCGATATCGACCCCGACTCGCTGATAGGCGATGTGGTGAGCGAAATGAATATCGCCGCCGCACCTCTCGATATGGCCGTAGTATATGACAAGGCGCCGCTGCCCGGCATAAAGGGCGATTACGACCGCCTCAAGCAGGCATTGATAAACGTTATCGACAACGCCCTGAAATATTCACACAGCGGCGACGCCGTCAAAATAAGCGCCATACCGCTCGATGAGCAGCTGGAGATAACCGTGCGCGATTACGGCGAGGGCATACCGGAGGGCAAGCGCGAAAAGGTCTTTGAGACCTTCTACCGAGTAGAAGAGGACCGCAGCCGCCTCACCGTCAAGGGAGGCTTCGGGCTGGGGCTGGCCATCGTCAAAAACATCATCGAAAGACATAACGGCTCGGTATCGGTGGAAAGCGTTCAGGGCAGCGGCACGCTGGTCGTTATAAAACTGCCTTTGCCGGTAAAAGCCGTGAAGGACGCGGAGGCCGAAAATGAAGAATAGAAAAGCGAAAACTGCGCTCATCGCCGTGCTTCTGGCGCTGCTCTGCCTTTGCGGCGGCTGCAAGCCGATATTCATAAAAAGCGACAGCCTTTACTTTATATCCGACGATGAGACCGATGGGAGCACCTCGGGGCTGTCGATAAAAGTCACCGAATACAACGACATGCTCTCCGGCACGCTGCTTTATTATGATGCCGCCGCTCACAGCGGTCTTTACACTACCAAGACCAAGGAAGGCGACAAGACCGTTTATTACCTCTGCACCTTCGACAGCAGCGGCGATAAGATACTTTTTTACGGCGAGAATTCGTATACCGAAGGCTACATGAATGTGGCGAACGACGTAATATATTTCAAGGAATATGACAGTATCAAAAAACAGGCCACCGTTTACCGCACCGATCTGCAGGCCGGCAAAAAGGTGCGCTGCACCGAGACCTTTACCGAATCAAGCCTGCTGTGGACAGCGTCGCCGACCGGATTTTTCTATGTAAATTCAAGCAACGCGCTGATAAAACTCAGCTATTCGCAGGAGGTGGAGCAGTATGCCTTCGATTCGTCGCTGACAGTCAGAAAAATAGCGTATATGCCCTCAATAAACTGCATATTTTTTACGCTCGTCGGCTCACAAAAGACCACGCTGCTTTATAAGCTCGATCTTTCAAGCGATGAGATCAGCGCCATCGACGGCAACATCGGCGATTTCGTCTGTTCCGACGCCTCCGGCATAGTGGCCTATACCAAAACGGCCGCCGGTCACGAACAGCTTTATCTGTACAACACGGCCACATATCTGCGCACATATCTTACCACCAACGATATCGACAAAATCGCTCTGAGCCCCACCGGCAACTATGTCGCCTTCAGCACCAAGATCACCACGGATTCACCCTCGCAGAGTATATGGGTGATCAATTCGCGCGGCGATACCCCGACGCAGCTCACCGCCAACACCACGCTGCAGGGCAGTATATTCTTTACCGGGCCGGCCTCGCTGATGTTCACGCTCAGCAATGCCGGAACCGGCGCCGATGATACGGTATACACCGTAAAGCAACTGCAGTTTTCACTCGATTATGTCGATTCCACCAATCAGACCGGGAGGGCACGGCCTTGAGAGCGGTAATACAGAGAGTAACAGCTTCGGCGGTGAGTACCGGAGAAATAAAAAACGAAATAGGCAGAGGCTTCAATGTTCTGCTGGGCATCGGCCGGGAAGATACCGCCGCCGATGCCGATTATATCTGCGACAAGATCTCCGGGCTGCGCGTTTTTGAGGATAAAGACGGCAAAATGAACCTCTCGCTGGCCGATGTCGGCGGCGAAATACTGCTGATAAGCCAGTTCACCCTTTACGGCGACGCACGCCGCGGCCGCCGCCCCTCGTTCATCGCGGCCGCCTCTTTCGCGGACGGCGAAGAACTGTACAATTACGCGATAAAAAAACTCAGCGCCTCTTATACGGTAAAAACCGGTGTTTACGGCGCGGATATGCGCGTATATATTGAAAACGACGGCCCGGTAACCATACTTCTCGATTCACAAAAGCTTTTCTGAGCAAATATTATAAACGGAGGATAAATGATGGAAACAGCCGTCTTCGGGCTGGGCCCGATACAGACCAACTGCTATGTGGTTTCTGCCGGCGGCAAAGCGGCGATAATCGACCCGGCGGCCTTTCCCGCCGCGCTGGATGCCTATATACAGCAGAAAAACCTTAAGGTGGAATATATATTGCTGACTCACGGTCATTTTGATCATACAATGGGTGCGCCGGCGATAAAAAAAGCGTACGGCGCGGCGATACTTATCGGCGACGGCGACGCCGCCATGCTGCATGACGCGCAAAAAAACGGCAGCGCCGCGTGGGGCCTGCCTTATACCGATGTAATGCCGGATAAAACCGTGCGCGAGGGAGAGAGCCTGCCGCTGGGCGACACCGCTTTCAGCGTTATAGAGACTCCCGGGCACACGCCCGGCGGCATCAGCTACTATTTCGCCGCCGACAAGGCGCTGTATTGCGGCGATACGCTTTTTTGCGGTTCGGTCGGCCGTACCGATCTTTACGGCGGCGACAGCGGCGCACTTGAGAACAGCGTGGTAAAAAAGCTTTATCTGCTGCCGGATACGACAGCGGTCTATCCCGGACACGGCATGTTTACCTCAATAGGAGCAGAGAAAGAGGATAACGATGTTTTTCGGGCGCAGTGATATATTGCCCGGGAAATACGAAATGACCCGATTATGATTGATACCGTTTGCGGCGACAGCAGGGTAAAGCTGCCGCTGGTAAAAGAGATAATAAACGAATTTACCGGCTTGTACGGTAAAGATATAAAAATAGAGATTGCGCTGTCGGGCGGTGTAGTGACGGCGAGCGGCGGCGGACTATGCCAGCGGGTGATGCTCACCTCATCGCCAACATCGGCGGCCAAGCTGGCTGTGTACCACCTGCTGACGCGCCTGTGCGGCGAAAAAATGCCGTGGGGCGCGCTCACCGGCGTCAAACCGCTCAAGCCGATGACGGAGCTTATTGCCGCCGGTTACGACCGTGCGGAGGCTTTTGCCTATATGAGCCTCAACTACGCCGTTTCACCGGAAAAGCTCGAGCTTCTCTGGCAGACCGCTCATAACCAAATGCGCTGGCTTTATCCGCGTGAAAATACTTATTCGCTGTATGTACACATTCCCTTCTGCATATCAAAATGCAGCTATTGCTCGTTCCCTTCGCAGATAACCGCCGAGGGCAGCGAGCTGTGCGACGCCTACCTGGCGGCGCTGGCCAAAGAGCTTGCCTATGTGCGCGGGCTTAACGCGCAAAGATCGTGCGACTGCATATATATCGGCGGCGGCACGCCTTCGGTATTGAATATGGCGCAGACGGAAAAACTGTTTGCCATGGTGCATGATGCCGCGCCGGACGCCGAAGAATTTACCTTTGAAGCCGGCCGCTGCGATACGCTCAGCTTTGAAAAGCTGAAGCTGCTGAAAGATCTCGGCGCTACGCGCATATCACTCAACCCGCAAACGGTACACGATGCCACTCTGGCGCGCATATGCCGCCCCACCACCCATGCAATGTTCACCGCCTGTTACGCCGATGCCGTCCGTGCCGGGCATGGCAACATCAACACCGATATAATCATCGGGCTGCCGGGCGAGGGTGCTGACGAGTACGCCGGGAGCGTTCGTGAAATGCGCCGGCTGAACCCGGCGGCAATAACGCTGCACTCACTGTGCCGCAAACGCGCTTCCGACATGGCACTGACCGATACTGCCGTACCCTCCGGCGGTATCTCGGCGTTTTTAAACAGCGCCCGCAGCGAGCTGAACGGTGACGGGTATGAGCCTTACTACCTTTACCGTCAAAAAAACGCTGCCGACAACGCCGAAAATACCGGCTACTGCCGTGACGGCAAAGTATGCGTATACAATATACGCATGATGGGCGAGCATCAGAGCATTTATTCCGCCGGGGCAAATTCCACCACCAAGCTCTATTTTGCCGCTGAGGACCGTTTTGAAAATGTGTACAACGTTAAAAATACCGACATATATATCAACGATATCGAAAGAGTTATCCTTAAAAAAGACGAGAACATAAAAAAAGCCGCTTCGCGCTGAATAAGAGCAGGCATTAAAAAGCCCCTCCCTTGTGCGGGAGGGGCTTGATTCTTATAAAGTATAAGAACATGGGGCGCAAAAGCGCCTGACGCCTAGTTTTCCGGCGTTACGTTGACGGCGCGCAGCTTGCGGCTGTCCTTCGGATCGGCTTCCGTATCGTAAGTGACCTTCTGTCCTTCTTTCAGGGTCTTGAAGCCGTCGCCTGCGATTGCGGAGAAATGTACAAATACATCGCCCGAACCGTCATCATTGGTGACAAAGCCATATCCTTTGCTGTCATTGAACCATTTTACTGTACCGCTGTTCATATTGTGTGTGGTACCTCCCGTGAACTTTGTTATTCGAATCTGCAAACAAAAACCGCACATGTAAGCCGAAATGGATATGACCTACTTATGCGGCAATCAAATACATTCTGAATACACATGCAGTATACACCATCGTAATAAAAAATGCAAACAAAAAATAAAAAATTTAACACTTAACGGCAATTACGTTGTTTTTTGCCTGTATCAGCTGTTTTACACAAAAATTTTTACCCCCGCAACGGCGGGAAAACAGCCGAAACCGTAACTTATTTACCGAAACGGAACAAGCCGCTTTTTCTTTCGCAGGCGACAGGTCGCTGCCGCGCCGAAGCCGCATGATACGCCCGGCAGGCCTCACAGCTGCCGTGGCGCTCACAGTTTTTCTTTTTGCAGGGACAGTTCACATCTGCCATATCACAAAACCCTTTCATATTTTTTATCGGCGGCAATCAGGCAAAAGCTTATCATAGCCGTTTTCGCAGCCATTGTCTGAAGAACTCAAGCTCCGCCTCGGTATGAAACCAATGCTCGCCGCCGGGCTGCTGCGTCAGCTCACAGCCGAATTTATCGGCAAAAGCCTTCACCCGGTCGTATTCTACCATAGTATCGTTCTCACCGCGCAGAATACAGGTCTTGTGACTCCACGCAGTAACCGGGTGCGCTTTCACATAAGCGTAATATGAATAATACAGCGGCTCAATGTCATTATCGATCTTTACCTTCTCACGCAGCTCCGCCTCGCTGACATGGCAGTACGCCATGAGATTTTCGATAAGCCCGGCCATATCGGTTACCGGCGAAAGAAACCATACCCGGTCGACAGCGGCTTCGGCAAACGCCAGCAGCTGAAAATACGCGCCCATGCTGCACCCGAAAAGTGAAATCTTTTTCGCGCGTTTCGCCGCACAGTCATACATGAGCTTAAGCTCACGCACACATTCATCGGGCATGAGCGGCTCGGTCTCATACGCTCTTTCACCGTGCTGCGGCAGATCGAAGCTGAGCACCTGCCAGCCTTTGCTTACCGCTTCTTCGGCGAGCACCCGTATGCAGTCGTCTTTTTTTGAAGAATGGCTGCCGTGCGCCGCGATGATTATTTTATCGCCGGGAGCGCCCCATATAAGCGACGGAATACCTTCTATTTTTATTTCATTTGTTTCCAAATTTCTGCCCTCATCACAGCCGGTCTCAGCGGCTTCATTACCGAAGCCGAATCCGCCGCAGTGCCCAAGGCTGCAAGGCACATTTACGCCGATAATATTACCGCCATTAAGCTCGAGAATAACCCTGAAAGCTCATATATACCAATGATAATTCGTCCGGCGGGTAAAGCTGCTTATCGAAATCACGAAGCACAAAAAACAGATCGTCTGCCATTGCCGTCATCCCATTTAATCAGCATTTTCGTTGTCGCTCAAGCTGAATCATATCACCCGTTTCAGCGAAACAGTGACAGATAAAGCTCCACCGAGCGGCTCATCTCCGCAGAGAAATCGGAGTTGTATTTGCGGGCGCAGAATGCTTTTGCCCAATCTTCAAACGAAGAATTTTTATATTTAGCGGCAAACATTTTTTTCAACTCCGCCTGATCTTTTTGCCGGTAACAATTCTCCATCACAATATCGGCAAGCTCACAGCGCTGCGGCTTGGGCCGCTTCTGCTGCTGCTCTGTCGGGTAGCCGAGCACGAGCATTGCCGCCGGGAAAACATAATCGGGCAGGCGCAGCAGCTCTTTATGATATTCATACCGCTCCCAGATGTCGCCGATATAGCATGAGCCGATGCCGATGCTCTGCGCCGCGGTAACGGCATTCTGCGCGGCGACAAGCGAATCGGCGACCGCCAGCATCATGTCTCCGACCTGCGGCTTACGCGGTTCGGCGCCCGCCGCAACAAATGTATCGTACCACTTCTGCACATCGGCGGCAAATATCAGCACCGTATCGGCTTTGGCGATAAAGGGCTGGCCATCGCAGCTTACCGCCAGTTTTTCCTTTATTTCACTGTCGGTAATATCAATAATAGAATAAAGCTGCTGGTTACCGGCTGTCGGCGCTTCCGTCGCCGCCTGCAATATGATTTGTTTTTCCTCAGCGGTTATCTTCTTTCCGGTGAAGACCCTCACCGATTTTCGCTCTCTTAAGCTTTGCAAAACTTCATTATCCATTACCGTCATCCCCGTCGCCGTATTCGCGGCGTGTTCAAATTCATATTCATATTAAAAACCGGTCAGATCATCACCGAGTTCAAAACGGCGTGCAGCAGCATTGTTATATAGCAGTTTTTACATTTCAAACGCGCAAAACCGAGCACCAGCCCATAGCAAAGACCTGCGGCAAGTTTGGTAATAACCGCGAACCAATTGCCGGCGGCCAGCTGCGGCAGCATATAGCCGAGATGCCAAACGGTAAAAAGCACAACGCTCCAAATGTAGGTATATACCTCTTTGGCCAGCGCGCTGCCGAGCCGGTTCCAAAGATAACCGCGGAATACGAGCTCCTCAAAAACGGGTGTGACGATACTGCCGTAAATGAGCAGCAATATCGGCTCATAGCCGCCGGTATAATTTGACGGCGTCGCAATCAAAATAAAAGCCGCGATCGCCGTGGCGATGATGTAGAACTTCGAAAAACGCTCCGGGAAAACCGAAAGCTCCGTTTTTCGCAGTTTCGCGTATATTACTACCGCCGCGCTCAGTATTATCATGGCGGTCATCATCGTCATCCGTTTGGCAAAATCGCTGTCCGGCAGATACGAAGACGCCGCGTACTTAAACAGTATGAGCAGCGCCTGAAGAACAACTATCATCAGTATCGCTTCAGTAAAAACATGTCTTTTATTCATTCAAAACCTCCCTGCCGCTGTAAAAAAATGACGGGACATTTCTGTAAAATATCGCCGTAATACCATTCTGCCCGGGTCAGCATGCTGAAATTGCTTTATATATACCGGCGCAGAAATATATATGCCAAAAATAACAAGACCGCAACAGCGATAAAGACAAAACCGCCTCTGTGCCGGCTGCTGCTGCGCTTTTTATGTGAATAATTGCGCTGTTTTCGCGGCGCAGCGCGCTGTGCCTCCGCCCCGGGACGACCTTTGCCCCTTTCACGGCAGCGTGAGAGCGGATCGGTTCGGCGGAGCAGCCTATTATAAAATTTTTCCAGCCAGCGGACATCATCCGCGCCGCACAGCGATTTTTCATCGGCGCCGTTTTCGTGCGCGATCTTATTTCTGATATAGCGATAATGTTTAAGAGCCCGATAATCGTCCTGCCAGCCGGGCACAGACGCCGCGCCGGAGCGGCTATGCTCCATTGCATCGAGGTATGATGTTATGCCGGTATCGCTCTTGAGCGTATCCTTGCAGAGATTATCCAGCCTCTTGTATGAATCGAGAAACCCCATTTATCCACCTAAAAAATATAGCGAAGCGCCGCTATTTCTGACCCGGGCAGTTTGGCCTGTCAGTCGGGCAGGTCGATGTTGGCCCGGTGCGCCTGCTGAGCCTGCAGCGGCCGCCTGATGCGGTAAAGCTTACCGTCCTTGAGAAATCGCGCCCCTGTCTGCTTAAAGTAAAACCCGGTGCGGGCGGCACGGCACTGTTCGCGCAGTGAAAGTATCCAGCTGTAATCGCATACACGCGCCTCATTGCCGCTTTCACCGCCTGCCACCACCTTAATGACGCGCCCGTCGAGATAAGGCGAGAGATCAATATGGCCGAGCAACGGCTCGCAGATGACAATGCGGTGCTTCAGCGGCAAAGACATGTAAAGCGGCAGGCGTTCGTCGGCGCGGCGCTGGTTTTCCGCCGTTACGGCAAGCACAACATTATCGTAGCCGTCATGCCAGTCATCGGGCAGTGATACACAGAAGCGCTCGATGCGCTTGGTTGTCATTATAAAGACAAGATCGGGGCGGGCTTTTATCATCGCCCACGCCTCGCGCCGCCATTCGTCGGCGTCCTCCACAAAAAAGTCGCTGGTGAAGCAGGTATAAACCTCATCGCCGGGCGGTATCTTAAAACTGCCGTCACGTTTTTTACGCAGCGGCAGATCGAAGGCTTTTGTTTTTACTACGACCGACGGATCACGGTCATGCGCGCTGTCGGTACGGTAAACATAGCAGTGTGCGCAGCCTTCGCTTTTTTTATGGCAGCCATGCCACGGGTTCCAGGAAGCCATCGGCC
>CAZIQU010000003.1:0-3079 GCA_964541445.1 uncultured Lachnospiraceae bacterium
CTCCCCCTGCTTGGCGATATCACGCGCCACATGTACCATCTTCAGATCATCGACCTCGTTGGGCTTTACCATAATGCGAACCTCGCGCCCCGCCTGAATGGCATAGCATTTTTCCACTCCGGTAAAGCCGTTAACGATGCTCTCAAGCTTCTCAAGCCTCTTGGTGTAGCTTTCCAGTGCCTCGCGGCGGGCACCCGGTCTGGCGGCACTGATGGCATCAGCCGCCTGAATCAGTACAGCCTCCAGAGTGGTGGGTTCAACATCGTTATGATGCGCCTCCACCGCGTGAATGACATCGGGGCTTTCCTTATACTTTTTCAGTACATCTACGCCTATCTGCACATGCGGGCCCTCAACCTCATGGTCTACGGCCTTGCCGATATCGTGCAGCAGACCGGCGCGGCGGGCCACGCGCGAATTTACGCCCAACTCATCCGCCAATATGCCGGCAAGCTGTGATACCTCTATGGAATGTTTAAGCACATTCTGACCGTAGCTGGTGCGATAATTGAGTCTTCCCAACAGCTTTACGATCTCCGGGTGCACCTTCATCACATTAGTTTCGAACATTGCCTGCTCACCGAGATCCTTGATCTTGGTGTCCATTTCGACTTCGGCCTTTTTTACGGTCTCCTCGATCCTGGCCGGATGAATTCGGCCATCCACAATAAGCCGCTCCAACGTCATACGGGCAATCTCACGACGCACCGGATCAAAGCCGGAAAGAACCACGGCCTCCGGCGTATCATCAATAATAAGATCAACGCCGGTAAGGGTCTCCAGCGCTCGGATGTTGCGGCCCTCGCGGCCGATGATGCGGCCTTTCATTTCATCGGACGGCAAATTAACCACCGACACGGTGCTTTCAGCAACGTGATCCGCGGCACATCTTTGTATAGCGTATGTTACCAGTTCCCTGGCTTTTTTATCGGCCTCATCCTTGGCTTCCGCTTCCCTGTTCTTAATAAGCAGGGCAGTTTCTCTGGAGATCTGTTTGTCAACGTCGTCCAAAAGAAGCTGTCGCGCTTCATCAAACGTCAACTGTGATATTTTTTCTAACTCAGCAATTTGCTGCTGATGCATTTTTTCGAGTTTTTCTTCTTTAACTTCGAGATTTTTCGCTCTCTGTACTGAGCCCTCATCCCGTCTTTCTATTTGTTCGACCTTTTTATCGATCGATTCTTCCTTCTGAATTATCCTTTTTTCCTGCTGCTGTACTTCGTTTCTGCGATCACGTATTTCTTTATCGAGATCCTTTCGCAGACCGAAGATCTCGTCCTTCGCTTCTATGATACGTTCTTTTTTCAGTTTCTCGCCTTCTTTATAGGCGTCGTCCACTATTTGCGCGGCCTGTACCTGAGCATTGGCTACCTTGCCGTTGCTGACACGTCCGCTTATAAATACGCCCGCCGCGATGCCGAGAATAAGGGCAACGGCAATGAGCGCATAACCTAATGGTGTCATGTTTTCCTCCTAAATATTCTTTTGTCAATCATCAGTATTAAAAAATACTATATAAAGATCAAAAACAAAAAAAACTCAAAATCATACTTTAGTATTATAACACAATTATTTATATTAAAAAACGTAAAGACGTAATATAGGTATGAAAAAACTAAAAACGAACGCAAAACAAATCACGGAAAGCATATATGAAAAGAGCTGCCGCCCCTGAAGTGCACCCTTCAGGGCGGCAGCTCTCATTTCATTGATATATTATCTTTTATTTGCGGCTATTACATCATCGGGTTCATGCCCAATGCCGGGTGACCCTTTTCGGTGAGGAACGCGAGCAGCGCTTCTTCATCGGGAGCGGTCTCTTCGTCACCGATCATGTCGCAGAAATTGTCGATGCCGTAGAGTTCTTTAGCGGTAGCATTAAGTCTGTCTTCTACGGTTTCCTTGAGCGCTTTGGGCATCCAAACGATTCGCTCAACACCGCCGTCGGCTTTCATGAACTTCTTGGAAGCAATGAAGTGCTTGCCGTGGCCCATGAAACCGGGGGTCTGTACGCCGCCGCCCGTCATCGAGGCCAAATCGCCGAAGCTCATTCCCAGCGGTGTCATGCCGGCATATTCACGGTTGACGATAAGCACGCCGTTGGACATCGGCTCGATACCGCAGATGCACTCGAAGCAGCCGCAGCTGGTCATCGGGTCTTCCATGATGGAATAAAGCGATACCTTGGACAGGGCGCCGTGTGAATACTTATTGACGGCTTCGTTTACATCATCCCAAATACCCTTGTTCTCGTCGATAAGTCCGTTCTTATGAATGATCTGGCAGGGACCTTCCTTGTCAAGCTCTTTGGTAGCTTTCGCGTCCAGCCACGAAACTGCGCCGCACAGGCCCAGTCTTTCCGGTGTAACCACGCATACATGCGAGGGTGAGAATGACTGGCACAGAGTGCAGGTGTAGAATACTTCTACCGACTCGTCGGTAAGCGAAGCGAGTCTTTCGTCACGGACGTCATAAGCGGACATAGCCACTTCGTGTCGGAGCTGATGCACTTTATCGGCATCGGTCACGATAGTTACCTGGCATTTGTCAACTACGGCGTCAAATTCGCCTTTCATGTTAGCCCAAAGCACTTCACCGAAGTGTTTTGCCCTGAATCCGGCATTGAAAGCGTTTTTGGATATTCTTATTCTGAACATATCTCGCTGGCCGGTATGCATGATACCTTCCATGTTGTTGAGATAATGGTGTATCTTTCTCTCCAGAACAGGCTCGAAGTCGCTCTGCATGTTCTTTCCGGCTACATCGACGATAACGCCCAGAGAAATCTTGCTGCCTACGGGAACAGCGTCAAGATCGTCGCCGACGACCTCAATCTTGTGATCTTCTATCTCGGAAGCGTCACGGGTACGCACCAGCTCGAAGCAGTCTACGCTGGAACCGTCGGCTTCGATCTGCATATCGCTTCTGCGGATGATCTCGCCCTCAAAGGCGGCCGCGTAGGATACGGGGATATCGATGTTGGTTATCTTCAGTTTAATGCCTCTGGCTTCGATGGAAGCGGGCACATAGTTTTTATAATCGTCATAAAGTACCAGCGAACGCGGTACCTCCCAGATAT
>CAZIQU010000003.1:3089-15731 GCA_964541445.1 uncultured Lachnospiraceae bacterium
TTTTCATCGGTAATTACCGGGAAACCGAGCGCGATGGCGCCGCCGCCGCAGCCGACCGTCATGTCGGACAACGGAGCAAAAGCGTTGACGAAGGCCTTGACTCTGTCCATGGTGTAACGGCAGATACCGTCATAATCGCCGGGCTGGATAGCGCCGAATATCAGCGCCGCCCTTATTGCTACCGATACAACGTGAATGACCGAAGGCAGCTCGTCGCCGAGAGGCACTATACGTACTTTATAACCGATATTGAGGCCCATTTCATAAGCCTGATCGATGATACCGCCGGTCATGAATACCATTATGCCCTTAGCCTGATATCCTTTGATAAGATCGGCAGCGATCTCCTTGCTGGGAGCCGGGCCGATCATTACGGCCACGCCGGGAATATCGTCGGTAACGAGAGGCACGCCCAGTTCACGTATCTCGGCATCGGAAAGATGGCCGTGATATCTGTCGCTGTAAGGCTTATTGCCGTCGTTCATTACATATTTCATCGTCTCGATGACCTCCGCCGAAAGAGCGGTGGCTATGCCGGACGTAAAAATATTGTTAGTGCGCGGTTCGTGGCACATCATTTCTTTGATCTTTACCAACGCGCCGTTCTTAAGTTCGCCGAGAGTTTTATACTTTACCGCCGTAAAGGCGTACAGGCACGGAAGACCGTAAGCGGTATTCGGCAGAGATACCTCTTTATCCTCTCCGTACTTTTTAATGGCTTTATCCACGGCCTCTGCGGCCAAAGCATACATTTCATCCGAGCCGTTAAAGACTCTGTCAAAAAGTGTCATGTATTTTTCACCCCGTTTATATTTTCTCAGTTGTCAGTCCGTCTTATATATTGAGCGCCAGACGTTTGGCTTCGATGCACTCGATCATTCCGTCGCCGAGTTTCTCGATATCCGTTTCAAAAGTGTACTTCGCGCCCACCCAGTCCTGCACCTTGTTGGTGAGCAGGTCCGTAACGACGTCGGAGCCCTTTGTATAAGGAATAACGCCCAAGAAAGTATCTATACCGGTAGCGACAACGTAGTTGCCGATAGAAACGGCTTTTTCACTCATCCACTCCGGAGCGCAGCCTACGACAGGCAGCTGCGGCACGGTAATGCCCCACTGCGCCGCCACATCGTTTACCAGAAGCATCATACGGCTTATATCAACGCATGAGCCCATATGAAGCACCGGCGGTATATCGGCCAGCTCGCATACTCTCTTAAGACCGGCACCGCACATTTCCTTGGCGTCCTTGCTCATAAGGCCGGCCTTGGCGGCAGCCTGTGCCGAGCAGCCGGACAGCACCAGAATGATATCGTTCTTTAAGAGCTTCTTCATCAGTTCGATATGACCGAAGTCGCTTCTTATTCTCGGGTTGTTGCAGCCTACCATGGCTACCGCTCCGCGAAGTACGCCGGAGGTTATGCAGTCGACCAGCGGCTGATATGTACCGGTCTTATCCTTGAAGGAATTGGTAACGGTATCGAGCTGCTTTATGATGGCTTCGCAGGAATAACCTACGGTCGCTTTGGCTTTCATCTTGGGGATATAGACTCCGTCCTGATCCCTGTTCTTGAAATTCTCCACAGCGGTCTTAACTATATATTTGGCGTTTTCGCCGGCGTCATGCACGTTGAAGTGAATAAATTCACTGTCCGGCATACGGGCGATCTCGGAAGTAGTGATGAACTTTGTGTGATAGCACTTACTGAGCGGTCCGAGAGCCGGGAAAATGCACTGCACATCAACGACTACCGCTTCGATAGCGCCGGTAAGCACGCAGTTTTCCTGCTGAAGGAAGTTGCCGGCCATCGGCACGCCGTGACGCATGGCGACTTCGTTTGAGGTACAGCATACGCCGACAACATTGATGCCTTTAGCTCCCACTGATTTGGCAAGGGCAATCATCTCCGGATTTTCGGCATATTCGACGATCATTTCCGAAA
The DNA here is from genome assembly GCA_964541445.1 of uncultured Lachnospiraceae bacterium. Classification (GTDB taxonomy): domain Bacteria; phylum Bacillota; class Clostridia; order Eubacteriales; family Anaerofustaceae; genus CAZIQU01. Next base: position 5,030 of record CAZIQU010000003.1, read on the forward strand.
GTGACGGATCATGACCGTGTACGATTATATTAACTCTGTCTTTATCTATAACACCGAGGTTGGCTTCTGTATCGACAGGTTTCGGCGTGCCGAACACAACATCGGAGAATTCCGTACCCATCATGGAACCGCCCCAGCCGTCGCTCAGGCTGGCGCGCAGGCTCTGGCGGATAAGCGCTTCAGGCAGTGAAGAGCAGCCTATATGCGTCATGTGCAATGACTGAGATACCTCTCTGTCGATGGCGCGGGGTTCAACTCCCGCTTTGGCCCATGTTTCCTGACGTTCGGGCGTAGCGCGTTTGATAAATCTTTGAGTACCGAAGGGTTTGCCGTATTCCATCAGGCCGGCATAAGCTACTTCATGAGCTATGTCGTAAATATCGCGGCCCTCGGTTTTGATGTCCCACTCCTGAGCTATTTTCAGGAGCTTTTCGGGATCCTTTACCTTATAATTGCCGTCAGCCGCTGTTTCATAAAGCGTATGGCAAATCTCGCGGCCGTGATCGGAGTGCGCGGCCGATCCGCCGGCGGTAAATCTGAGATAATTACGGGCAACAATGCCGTGAACATCGCAGCCGCATATGCCTTTCGGCGCTTTAGGTGTGATTCGGCACGGACCCATGGAACAAATTCGGCAGCATACGCCGTCTTCACCGAATTTGCAGTGCGGAGTCTGCTGCTTGACTCTCATCTGCCATGTGCTGGCACCTTTTTTTTCTGCTCTTTCAAGAAGAATGTCATATTCCGCCTCCATATCTTCGAGCGGAATAAGGTTCTTGGTCGCCTGAGCAATTCTCTTTTCAAGGATTGACAAGTTTTCTGTCTCCATTGAAAGCCTCCTTCTTCGTGTGTGTGTTTTTATAATTCAGGACGGTCTGCATCTGTAGGCTTTCCGCCAAATTAACGTTTAAATGCGTTTTTTTGAATGTTGCAGCGGTCAGTGTGAGGCCGAAAAAAACTGCACTCTGCATAGCTCAATCCGGGTGCAACTGTTCATATATATTTTATCATTACAGAGCAAAAAAAACAAATGCAATGTTGAATGTGCCAAAAAGACTTGGCTGTTTTATTCGAAATATTGCCGTTTCTGTGCTGTTTTCATTGAAAAAAAAACGCTCTTTTCATTTTATAGGGACATATTGAATTATTATTTGAATGCATTACCGAAAGCAGAAAATAACCGATCCCGGGGGAACGGTTATCTCCGGCTATTCCGTCAGCAGCGCCGCGATATTGCGTTCAAGCAATTCGGCGCTCAACGCACCGAAATGATAGCTGACTATATTGCCCTGCGCATCGATAAAAACACTCATCGGGTACCCGCGCAAATTATAGGTCTTCGTGCCGCCGTCAGTTTTATCGTAATAAAAAGGAAAAGTATAGCCGCTTTCGGCGTAGTATTTACGGCCGTCATCTTCCGCGTATTCCGAATAAGCGATGTTCAGCATGACAAAATCGATCTTATCTCCGTACTTATCGTAGGCGGCCTCAAAATCGGGCATTTCCTTCTTGCAGTAAACGCACCATGATGTCCAGAAATTCAAGATGACAGGCTTGCCGGCAAAGTCCGATATCTTCACTTCATTGCCGTCAACGTCAAGAAAAACGATATCAGGCGCTGCTTTTCTTCCGTCAGTTTTCTCACTTTCTGCGTAAGCGGACGAACCCGGCGTTATACTGCCATTGAAGGCATTATACAGTACCGAGCCGATGACCAGCACGGCGATAATCGCGAGCGCGGTTATGAGCATCTTTTTCACGTTTTTTATCTTCATTTCAGTATATGACTCATCCTTTACACTTCGTTTTTACTAAGCACCGTCCGGCGGCGTCATATCCGGCGCCGCAGATGTACATACCTTCGATATCAACCGATCGAACCCAAATATCTGCCCATTATTCCGGCAATCATGAGCAGACCGACGGCAATGAGAAAAATACCGCAGACAGTGTTGATTATACCGTAATGCTTTTTTATGAAGGCAAAGGCGTTTTCCAGCTCATTGATCAAAACCGCGGCCAAAATAAACGGTATGCCCAACCCCAGGGAATAACACAGCAAAAGCAGCGTCCCCCGCGCGGCTGAAGCGGCAACCGAAGCCAGCGCCAGCGCCGAGCCCAGAAACGCACCGACACACGGAGTCCAGCTGACGGAAAAAACGATACCGAACAGTAATGCCCGGAAAAATCCCGCTTTTTTCACCGCCGAAGGCTTCATGCCGCCGCGGAAAACCGGTTTGATTACGCCGATAAAACCCAGGCCGAAAAACACTGTCAGAATTCCCGCCGCCACTTCGATAATGCGCGAATAAGTACGCAATAACGAGCCCAGCGAGGCGGAAAACAGCCCCAGCAGCACAAATACCGCAGTAAAGCCGCAGACAAAGCCAAGTGCGTTTATCACCGCCGATTTTTCAACGCCGTTTTCCCGCCCCGCGGCAAAATAAGATACATACATGGGCAGCATAGGCAGCAAACAAGGGGATATAAAAGTGATTATCCCCTCGAAAAAAGAAACCAAATATTGCATAACTAAGCGTATCTGCCTTATTACTTTATTTCCGTCTTCCACAAACCGTGCAGGTTGCAGTAAGCGTATACTGCCACCGGCCGCGCTCCGGCCAGGGCAAATACCGCCTCAGGGGCTCCGCCGACCGCCAAAGCGCGGCGCTGCCCGCCCGTCTCGGTCTCAAGGTATATCCAGCTGATATGATGCTCCGCCGTCATCGGGTGAACGGCGCTGCCGACGCAGACCTTCAGGTTATCGCCTTCAAGCGTCACGACCGGCAGATGCTTTTCCCTGCTGGCCTCAACGGTATTGGGCACGAGATTTTCCATCTCAGTGCCGCAGCATTCGGGAATAACCCCCGAAGCTTCGACCATGCCGATGATATTACCGCATGTACGGCAGATATAAAATTTACTATCGTTCATTTCATTCTCCTTTGCATAATGATTGCTGTTTCGCTTTTCTATCATTCCGTTGATTTTACTATATACGCCGCCGCCATGATTGTCAAGAAAATTAATAAGATTAATTCTTAATAACAGGGGCCGGCCATAAAGGCGTCGGCCGACGGTATTTTGCCTTATACCCTCCGCGGTTATACCTGCGGCATCAAAAGTGATATAATTATAAATAAACGGAGGACGCGGATGAAAAACATAGAGCTTTCGGAAACGGGCGATACCGTAGTGATAATAGATCAAACACTGCTGCCCAACAGCGAAAAAACAGTCGCGCTGAAAACAGCGGTGGAAATGTATGAGGCCATCGCCTCACTTAAAGTACGCGGAGCGCCGGCTATCGGCATATTTGCCGGATACGCGCTTTATGTGCTGTCATGCAGCATAGAGGAAACTGACTTCACCCGCTTTTACGGCAGGCTGGAGGAATACGCCGCTTATCTGGGCTCATCGCGCCCGACAGCGGTAAACCTCAGCTGGGCGCTGCGCCGTATGCTGAAGACAGCGCAGGCAGCCGGCGGTGAAGCAATACCGCAGATACGCGAAGCGCTGTACCGGGAAAGCTGTAAAATACAGGCGGAAGATGCTGCCATGTGCCGCGCCATTGCCGAAAACGGTCTGTCGCTTATTGAAGACGGCTGCGGCATTCTCACCCACTGCAACGCCGGGCCTTTGGCCACATCACAGTACGGAACGGCGCTGGGGCCGATAATATTGGGCACGGAAAAAGGAATGAGCTTCAGAGTATACGCCGATGAGACCCGTCCGCTTTTGCAGGGGGCTCGCCTGACAGCATACGAACTTGATAAAGCCGGGGTTGACGTAACTCTCATATGCGATAATATGGCCGCTACGGTGATGAAAAAGGGTTGGGTGCAGGCCTGCTTTGTCGGCTGCGACCGCATAGCAGCCAACGGCGATACCGCCAATAAGATAGGCACGGCCGGTGCAGCCATACTGGCAAAGCATTTCGGCATACCGTTTTATGTACTCGGTCCGTCTTCCACAGTGGATATGAGCTGCGTCAGCGGCGACTGTATTGAAATAGAGCTTCGCGATCCCGAAGAGATTCGCACGAAGTTTTACAAAGAACCGATGGCTCCGGCCGGCGTGAAATGTTACAATCCGGCTTTTGATGTTACCGATCATGAGCTGATCACCGCCGTAATCACGGAAAAAGGCATAATAAAGCCACCATACGATAAAAATTTTGCCGCTTTATTCGCGGCGGAAAAATAAAACCGACAGGAGAAAAGAAAATGACTGTACCTTCAGCGTGCAACGAAGCCGAAATCGGCGACATCGCCGGAACCGTACTGATGCCGGGCGACCCGCTCAGAGCAAAGTATGTGGCGGAAAACTACCTCACGGATCCGGTGTGCTTCAATAAAGTAAGAAATATGTACGGCTACACCGGAACATACAAGGGCAAAAAAATATCGGTAATGGGCAGCGGCATGGGTGTGCCGTCAATGTGTCTTTACGCTTACGAGCTATATAATTTTCTCGGCGTGAACTCAATTATCAGAATAGGCAGCGCCGGGGCACTGGGCGCCGATGTGCAGCTGCGCGACATAATCGTGGCGATAGCCGCTTCGACAAATTCAAATTACGCCGCGCAGTACAACTTTCCCGGCACACTGTCCGCCGCCGCCAGCTACAGCCTGCTGAAAGAAGCGGTCGCCGCCGCCGAAAATAAAAAAACAGCGGTTAGAGTCGGCCAGGTTTTTACCTCCGATCAGTTTTACAACGCCGACCCTGACGCCAATAAAAAATATTTGCAGATGGGTATGCTTGCCGTGGAAATGGAAACTGCCGGTCTTTACCTCACCGCCATGGCCGCCGGGAAAAAGGCACTGAGCATACTGACCGTTTCGGATCATATTTTTTCGGGCGCGGCCTTGAGTGCCGCGGAGCGCGAGCAAAGCTTCACCGAAATGATGGAAATCGCGCTGGACACCGCGTGGCGTGTGACGGAATAAAAGCAATTTGTTGATTTTTAAGTGCGGCAAGACGGGTCAAAAAACGAATGAGACTGTTGCCGATCCGTCTCTGTATGCTCTGCACCGTTCGTCTCCATAATGATGTATTATGCAGCTATACGCATACAGCTTTATCTTATAAAATGTTTTATTAATGAAGTAATAAGCCGCAGCTTTTCTTTCGCTGAATAAACCTTTATAGGCAGCAGAGTGAAAAACCGTGCTGATTGAGATGCCGGCCGGTAAATAAGCAAAAAACCGGGTTCTGCCCGTTTATTAAGGTGAAAAATCGTTTTTTGTAAAAATATGATATGATATAAATTATTCTATCAAAGAAAGCTTCGGAAAGCGGGTGAAAAAATGTATTGTTCAAAATGCGGTACGGAAGTGGAAAATACCGACAAATACTGCCCCAAATGCGGCAGCGCGCTCCGTAATGAGCCGGCCAGCAGCGTCTATACGAACAGACCGTACCAAAGCGACATATACGGCGGCAGCGGCTCGGCTTCGAACTGCACGATCGGCGAAATGCCGGCATTATACACTGCGGCCGGTCTGTTAGGTACTTTACTGACAACGGGTGTACTGTACAACATGGTATTATCACTGCTGAATCTGGCGGCGGGCTCGCCGGCTGCTGCGGCTGTCGGCGGCTGCGGCACATTTTTTATCGGGCTGTTTTTCTACGGGTTTGCCCGTCATGTCAGCAACCGTGCATTACCGGGAATTTTTCTGCTGCTTTTTTCGGCGGTAAGCGCGATCATCACCTTCGTACTTTTCAAAGCGTTCACGGCCGGCAACAGTTTTACCTATGCGGAAATTGGAACATTGAGCTCGGCATCTACGGTAATTTCTTGGATCGTTTTATTATTAAAGGTTACCTGTCTGATCATCCTGAGCAAAAAATGCGCAGAGCATTCTCTCCGCACCTTGCAGGTCAGTGCCGCTGTTTATATCTCGGTATTGATTTTTAAAGCTTTTATGCCGTATCTGATGTCGATATCGTCGGCGGTATACAGCAGCATACTCATCTATGCGGATATCGCCTACGCTCTGGCCGCGTTTTCTTTTTGCCTGATACTGGCCCGCAGCGGCGACAAGCTGCAAAATGCCAACTAAATAAAGACCGGGCGAATCAAAGTCATCTGCTGACATTTGATTTGCCCGGTGGCTTCTTGCTCGTTCCGCTTTGCTTTTATATATCGTTCGGATAGTTATCGGGGCCGTTAAGCACGGTCAGCCTGCCCTCAACACTTCTTTGCAGGTTGTTGTGCAGCGAAAGGTATTCCTCCAATATATCGTAGCAGGAAGTTGATACTTCTTTGAATTTGCCGTTTTTTTCCGCTTCCTCCGGCGTGACGTTGAAGAAATCCTTTAAATTGGAAAAATGGAATTTCTGCAGCGCCACACTGTAAATGTCGCTGTCCTGAACATCGTTGCCGTACATTTTAAATTCTTTAAAAGCTTTTTCCGGATAAGAATATGTGACCTTCAGGCTTGCCGGCACCTGATAAAATTCGGTTTCATCGGTATAAGCTTCGTCGCGCAAAACATACTTCACCATTCGTTTCAGCTGCTCGCCGGTCACTTTAAATGCCCAGATGCTGTCATCGTAAGGGAATATCTCTTTAAGATCGCCGAATTCCACCGTCGGGCCCAGCTGCGGCTTGCGGATGCTGCCGGAGCCGACAAACATGATATCCACACCCAGGCTTTCAGTATACAGATCGGCAAACAAATTTCCCAGCTCGGTTTCACGATTGCGCTTCGGGTGTGTCAGCGCGTGCGGGAAATGCGTGATCAGGCGTTTGTATTTTCGGTCGGTCTGCGTTTTGTAGTAGCCGATAACATCCTCGAGCCCGGTATCGCGCGGGCAGGTTGTATTGTTAATCGGCACAAGCTGCCATTCGTACGCGGCCACGCTGTTGGTGTCGGTATCCACGCTAATATCAAAACGCCCTATTTGATCGGTACCGGTGCCGGCCTGAGCTATCAGCACACCGTTTACCGACTCGGGCTTTTCCAGTATCGTATGTGAGTGTCCGCCGATGATCAGATCCACGCCCCATTCCGGCAGCAGCAGAGAAGCGAGTTTTTTATCCTGCTCAAAGCCGATATGGGTCATTAATACAGTGAAGTCTATATCGACGGTCTTGTAGTTATTGCATATACGGCCCACTTCATCGGCGGCTTCACCGACATTGACAAAGGTCCCCAGCAGATTATCGCTCTTGGTAGCTGCCATTATATCCTCGGTGATTATGCCGATAAAGAGGATATTCATGCCGTTTATTTTCAGTATTTTATGCGAATTGAAAAGTCTGTTGCCGTTAGTTTTAATATAAAGGTTGGCGTTTATTATCGGGAATTTACAGCATTTCTCCAGAAAAAGCAGATGAGCGATGCCGTAATCTATCTCATGGTTGCCGAGACTGACGATATCCGGCGCCAGATAGTTCATTATCTCTATTGTGGAAACGCCTTGGAATTCGGAATCGATGATAGAGCCGCGGAACATGTCGCCGGCGATAACATACAGCGTATTCGGGTCTTCGCTGCGGACTTTATTGATATATCCCGACAGCATAGAGACGCCGCCGATAAGTTTTTCATCAATGTCCTCAGCCAGGAAATCTCCGTGCAGATCGTTGGAATGCAGCAGCGTAAGGTGTTTTAGTTCTGCCATAAATGGTAATGCCTCCCGTTTTTTTTCAGTATATCATGTTACATCTTAATCTGGCAAGCGCAAAAAAAAGTGTCAATAATGCAACTTTGCGCCAAAAGGCTTTGACTTTTCACCTTGATAGATTATAATAATCTTATCAAGAGTAATTCTTAATTATTTCAGGAGGATATTATGGAACTTAAAGGAAGTAAAACAGAAGCTAATCTGATGGCGGCATTCGCCGGCGAATCGCAGGCAAGCATAAAATATTCTTATTATGCGTCCAAGGCGGCCAAAGAGGGCTTTAAACAGATAGGTGATATTTTCACGGAGACTTCCGGCAACGAAAGAGAGCACGCGAAAATATGGTTCAAGCTTCTGCACGGCGGCGATGTGCCTGCTACCGATGTCAATTTAAAAGATGCCGCCACCGGCGAGCACTATGAATGGACGGAAATGTACAAGGGCTTTGCCGAGACGGCTAAAGAAGAGGGCTTTGCTGATATAGCTTATCTTTTCAACGCCGTTGGCAACATAGAGAATGAGCATGAAAACAGATATATGACGCTGCTGGGCAACATTGAAAACAACTTGGTCTTCAAGCGCGGCGCCGATACCGTATGGATCTGCACCAACTGCGGTCATATCCATGTGGGAGCAGATGCTCCGACCATCTGCCCGGTATGCAAGCATCCGCAGTCATATTTTGAGGTCAGAAAGATCAATTACTAAAGATATATATTCTGTCTGACCGGTTCAGACAGGCAATGAAATTCAACCCGTCGAAAAAGCGTTTCGCGCTTACTCGGCGGGCTGTTTTTTATAACTTTCGCAACCCGTTGCTCGGTGGTATAATTAAATATTATGGAAGAAAATAATTATCCCGAAAAATCGTACCGACTTTTTTATTTGTGGCTGATCGGCTTCGTCACCGTTATGTTTGCGGCGGCCGCGCTGTCGGGCAGACTCTCCGCTGTATGCGGCCGCGATGTTTCCATGAAGCTGACACTCAGCGCGGCTTTTATTTCTTTATCGGCACTGATGCTTATCATCTATTTTACCGAAAGAGTATATTACCTGAACGGCACATCGTACGGGCAGGCAAAGGCGGCCGGCAGCGAACGCCGCAAGGCCTTCGCGCGCGACCACCTGCGCGTTTTCGTTATGGCATTCATCGGTTGGCTGCTGTGGCTTATCGTTTCGTTTGTTTTTCATACCGCCTTCTGGCTTGATGCCCCAGTGTTTGCCGTATTTGTTGTTTCTGCGGCCTTCTCAACCATGAAATTTCGGCTGTAAAAATATATCAGTGTAATTAACGGCGTGCCGCTGCCGCGGTTATGTTACCCAGCAAGCGGATACCCTTAATTTACTTTATCTACTTAATTTACCGACTGCAATCAGTTTACGGCAGTAAAACCGGCTGCCGCGCCGCCGTCATATACGACCCGATAAAGCTGACCGGCGGCGGGTACGCGCCCGAAAATATCCGTATAATTTTCGCACAGATAATCATCAGCGGCAAAAATATAAATATAGCGGTAATCTCCATCACCGATGATCTGTAAAAATTCATCCGGCGCGATGGCCTCCTGAGTATTGTCGGCGGAGTTGTAGCTGAACGCGCCCAGATTGTAGTTGACGATATTCGTAAACTGCGGTGTAAGCAGGTAACGGTAGACGAATACCTCGTAATCGTCATTCTGCTGGGTAATGATAAATATGTTGTCCTGCGGCTCGCTTTCAGCCTGTATCATGGCCACGCTGCTGCTGAAATTAGCGGGCGAATCGGCGGTATAAGCCGGCTTTGCCGTTAACTCAGAGCGGCCGGCGGCAAAGGATATAGCGATAACGCATACTGCCGCCGCCGCGGTTATTATTGTAACGGCCGCGGGCCTGCCGTTAAAACGCACGGAGGTAAGCTTAATAAAAAGCATTATCGCCAGCGCAAACGCGCCGAACCAGTATGTCATCATGTAGCGCTGAAAGGAAATAAGCATCAAACCGGCAGTTTCACCGAAGGAGTACAACCAGGTAAGCAGCATGCCGTAAGAAAAGCCCAGCCCGCAGAAAAAGATCAGTCCGTTGAGCCAAAACAGCCTCTTTCTCACGTTTTTATCTTTAGCGTAAAAGGCCAACAGTGTAAACACGGCGGCGGTAATAAGCATAAGGCCGCCGCAGCTTACCGCCATCGGGCGGGAAATGAACACACCGGTAAAGACTTCACCGAAGAAATTTTTTACTACCTGACGCTGATATTCGAGACCATCCAGCCCAAGTATTATTTTGAAGCCGCCGAAAAAGCTTACAGCCGAAGATGAGAACTGTCCGGCGCCGACTACGATCTTCTGGTAAATATCCCAAGAAAGGCGTACCGCCGCCGGTGCTATAATGACTGAGCCGGTCAGTGCCGCCGCCCTGACGGTATCAACCCGGCCATTCGGTTTAAGAAATTCACCGCACTCGCAGCGACGGCATATTATCATATCAATGAACAGGGCAAATACGGCTAAAGCGTAAATGACAAGCCCGAACTGCTTGGTTATCATTATCAAACACAGGCCTACGCCGAGGCGCAGCAAACCGAAATACGATAGCTTGTCTTCCGTAAAGGCGCACATCAGACAGTAGGCGAACATCAGCCCGAGAAAGCTGTCTACATACAGCGCGTTATAAAAGCTGTTGTCGGCAGAAACCAGCGTACAGCCGAAGAGTACCAAAAGAGCTGCGAATGCCGCCACCGGCAGCGCAGCAGCCGTTTTGCGCGTCTTCAGCGCCGATACCGCCGGCAGGAACATGGAAAGGCTCAGAACGATCTGTGCCCGATAAAGGAAGCCCTCCCGATAACCGCCGGAAAGTTTGCAGAAAATATAGTGAAATACCGTCATTGCCGGCGGATAATCTTTATGCGATGCCAAAAGCGATTCCGGCACGCTGTAAAACTTATCGAGTCTTACAGTCTCCTTTGCCATCATTCCCCAATGCGATATTTCATCCCAAAGACTGATGCCGCGGTTGCGGCTGATAATTATCGCCGCAGCGTAAAAGATAATAAAGACGAAAAATAAGACCGTGCATACCCGCCCGATCT
>CAZIQU010000003.1:15741-20903 GCA_964541445.1 uncultured Lachnospiraceae bacterium
GGAAAACAGCGTTAACAGATAACCGCCCGCGGAGAATAAGACCGTAAAATAAAAGCCGAAACGCAGGTCGCCGCACAGACCGGATATATAAACAGTTAAGATTGCCGCGCCCAAAGACAAAGGCAGCGTTTCGCCGAAATCGCGGCCGGTAAGATGTATCAGCGCCAAACCGAGTCCGCAAATATAAATAAACGGAATAATTATACTCATTTTTTTTCGTCCCCACCCTGTTCCAGCTCGTCGAGTATGTATTCGCACACTACCTTATTTACATAGCTGCTCAGCGCCAGACTCAGCGCCGTTCGGGAAAGCTCCTCTCCGTCCGCGCGCCTCAGCTTATCGATCAGCTCGCCGTAACCGTCGGCAAGAATGTCGTTGAAGGAAGTATAATAATCACGCATATCGCTGCCGTTCATGCCGGTTTTTATCAGCCGGCCGGTATCTTTTACCGAAAGCACCTGCTTGAGCTTGGAAATTATAGTCAAATAAGCCAGATGCTCGCGGCTGTATTTTTTGCCGTTGGCTTTAGGCATAAGACCGGCTTTGATATAGTTATTCACCATGGAAGAGGTCGTTTTTTCCTCGTCACGCAGCCGCGGCTGCTGCCGGTTAAGGCACAAAAGCACCTGATCCATATAAAGTTCAAGGTCGGGGAAGCTGTCGTACTCACATTTCGCCGCGTTTTTTATGCCTGATATATCTTCAATAAACTGTTCCATAATCATGCTCCCAATATAACTGTTATATTAGCACATTGAGTTTTTTTTATCAATGATTAAGTAAATGCGCGTTTGCGTTGACATTTTAATTATTACATAATATAATAATTAAAACTATATCACAAAACAATGAGGCATACGAATGAATACAGTATATGTTTTCGGTGATTCCGTCAGCAAGGGCATCATTATCGACGGTATAAAAAAGAAATACACGGTCTTGGCAGACAATTTCGCCGCGATATTGTCGCCGGCACTGGGAATGAATATAAAGAATTTCTCGCACATGGGCTGCACGGTCACCAAAGGAGAAAACATTCTGGAAAAGCATCTCACTGTCGGGCTTGAAAAAGGCTACGCTGTATTGGAATTCGGCGGCAATGACTGTGATTACGACTGGGCGGCCATAGCGGCGAACCCGAAAGCGGTGCATCTTCCCAAAACAGATATAGATGTTTTTTACAGTGTCTATGCCGATATGATAAAGCAGACCAGAGAGGCGGGGCTTACACCGGTGATGTTTGACCTGCCGCCGATAAATGCCGGTAAATATTTCGATTGGTTTTCCCGTGATATGGATAAGACCGGTAAAGAAAATATTTTGAACTGGTTGGGAGGCAGTGTCGAGTATATCTATCGCTGGCACGAGATGTACAACATGCAGGTCATGATGCTGGCGCAGAACGAAAAGGTGCCAGTGATCGATATCCGCAGCGAATTTCTGAAAATGCGCGATTATGCCGATCTGCTCTGCTGCGACGGTATACATCCTAATGAAAACGGGCATAAGCTGATAGCCGAAGCCGTGAAAAAGGAAATGCCGCGTCTTACCGCGGCGCTGAGATAGCAGCCGGCGCAGGAATTCGCGGTATGATCGGGCTGACGCCTCAGTCAGTTTGACGCCGTGCTTGCCGGATCAGAAAATATAAGCCTTATATATCAGGCAAAAAAACAGCGGCACGGGGTTTTCCGATGCCGCTTTTATTTTACGCTTTTTTTTATGATCTTTATCTCTTCATCGAAGCCCGTCATCTCCACGCTCATGCCGTCCAGCATTGCCGAGATTGCGCTGACGGTTTCATTCTGCGCGGCGCGGGGAAAATCGATCAGCTTCAAAAACAATCTTTCGTACATCTCTCCGTAATAGTCGGCACTCTTTTTTATGTTTTCCATATTGTCGGAAAGAGAGCCCAAAAATCCGGAGATGGAATGGGCATACATGGTCGCATAAGAAGAAAGCTCAGCCTCGGTGAACTGCGTATGCAGAAAAGTCTGGGCTCCGTCGTACATCTTCATGCTTACTTCGATAAAACTCAGAAAAAGAATATCGGTCGAGGCGATATCGCGGAAAAAACGACGGCAGCTGCGGTTGGTAAACACCAAGCGGAAAAGCAGATGTATCGCGCACAGTTCCGTCAGCGGCGATGAAATCGCCGAAATACTTGCCGCGCCGAAAACGGAAGCGCGAAAACGCTCTAAGAAATCACGGCATATTATCGATGCCAAATTAGCCTTTGATTCAAAATGGTAATTGATGCGGCTCAGCGATATGCCCAACTGACTGCTTATCTGCCTGATCGACGCACGGTTATAGCCATAGGTGTAAAACATTTCCGCCGAAGATCGAAGGATCTCTTCCTTGATGTTTTCGCATTTCCTGTTGTTATCCATGAGACAATCTTATCATTACATCCGTTGTTTACGCAATTTTTATAAATAAAAAAGCGAAATACAGTTTCGTATCTCGCTTTAAACAACACCGCAAGTCAGTCCTGCTTGTATTCGATTATCACATGACGGTTAGGCTCCTCGCCCTCCGAATAAGTCGTAATATTGCGATAGCTTTGCAGCGCCGAATGGATAATACGCCTTTCGTAGGGGTTCATAGGCTCCAGCACATATTTATCGCGCGATTTCTGCACCTTCTGGGCGATACGGTCCGCCAGATCCTGCAGCGCGTCTTTACGTTTTTCACGGTAATCGGCCACATCGAGAGATATGCGCGTATACGCTTCGCTGCCCTTGTTAGCCACCAGTCCGGTGAGATATTGCAGGGCGTCGAGCGTTTGTCCGCGCCGCCCGATAAGTGTTCCGGTATCGGCGCATTCAATCTCTATTACAAGGATATCGTCCTCATTTGAGCAATAAAGCTGTGCGTCATGCATTCCCATATTATCTAAAACGTCATACAAAAAATCGCAGGCTTTGCTCTGAACATCATCGTTAAGAGAGACCTCTACTTTGGCAAACTTGTTCCCGAACATGCTCATCAGCCCGGTGTCCGGTATATCAACGACTTTAGTGGTAACATTTTCTATGGTCGTTCCCAGTTCCGTCAGCGCGTTCTGGATCGCTTCCTCGACAGTTCTGCCTTTTCCCGTAACTGTTTTCATCTTCTATTTGCCCCTTTTCACGATCTTGGGAGGCTCGACTTTAAGCGGAAAATATTTCATTACTATCTCGTTCTGAAGGATACCGAGGCCGGTCTGCAGCGTCCAATAAAGGGCAATACCCTGGCTGAAGGTAAAGCTGATATACGCGATGAACACATTCATAAAGATGTTCATACCCTTATTCTGCTGAGCCGCGGGACTGTTCTGCATGGTACGCTTGTTCTGGAATATCGTAAATACAACCGAAAACGCGGGGATAATCAGCGAAAGCCAAAATACCACGGAGCCGAAGCCGGAGCTTTTAAATATTTCCAGAGGCGATTTGGACAAGTCCTGTATCCACAAAAACTTCTGAGAAACGGCCGCGTATTCCGCAGCGGTGAATACATAAGTTTCCGGCATTCTCAAAGCGCCGAAAAGCCCGATAATGATCGGGAACTGTATCAGCAGAGGCAAGCAGCCGCTGAGCGGACTGTAATTGTATTTCTTATACAGCTTTTGCAGCTCTTCGTTCTGCTTTTGCTGATTGTTGGCATACTTTTTCTGAATAATGTTCTGAGCAGGCGTAAGCATCTGCATCAACTGCGTTGAACGTGTCTGTTTTATGCTGAGCGGCAGCGTGATAAGCTTGGCGAACAGCGCGAACAGTATGATGGCCAAACCGTAATTGTTTCCGGCAAAGGTATAAAAGAAGTGAAGAACCTTGCCGAATAATTGGTATAAAAAAGTCATCTGTTCGGTTACCTCCGTTTATTTATGGAACAGGATCGTATCCCCCCTCATTGAAAGGATGACATCTGAGAATCCTCTTGACTGACAGCTTCAGACCCTTAAAAAAACCGTATTTTCGGAACGCCTCATAACTGTATTGCGAACAGGTAGGTATAAAGCGGCAATGCGGGCCAAGCAAAGGAGAAATGTTCCTTTGGTAAAAAACAATGAGCAGCATACAGATCTTTTTCAATGTTGTTCACCTTCGTGACCCGTCAATAGACCGACACGAGTCAGCAGCTTTTCCGCAGAACGCTTTATCTCGCAAAAATCAGCGTCCGCGCAGCGAACTCTGACTACAAAAATTATATCATGCCCACCGGGTACAGCCGCAATATTTGCCCGAAGAATTTCCTTAAGACGCCGCTTTATTTTATTGCGAACGACTGCCTTGCCGACTTTGCCGGAAACGCAGATGCCGAAGCGGCTTTCTTCGAGTCCGTTGCCGAGATAATGCAGCACTAGAAGCCTATCCGCGGAAGTGACGCCGTTTGCATAAATATAACGAAAACGCGTGTTTTTCTTTACACTCTGCATAGACGGCCTCCTTCCGGCATACTTAATAAAAAAGGGATTTTCATGCGCGAAATCCCTCAGACTGCTTCAATTCGTATTAAATAAACGTATAAGCAGTTACGCGGAAAGCTTTGCTCTTTCTTTTCTTCTGCGGCGTGAAAGCGTACGGCGTCCGCCGGAAGTAGCCATTCTGGCTCTGAAGCCGTGATCTTTCTTTCTCTTGTGATTGTTAGGCTGAAAAGTTCTTTTCATGGTAAATATTCCACCTTATAATATTGCGCATTTTACAAACATGCTTAAATATTATATATTTGTTATAACTTTCTGTCAAGTTATTGCGCGAATTTTAAGCGCATCCGACGAAAAATAAATATATTTTACTTGCATTGCCACAGTATTTATGTATAATAAAAAAGTACGCGTTGCGGCCCCGTGGTCAAGCGGTCAAGACATCGCCCTTTCACGGCGGTAACATGGGTTCGATTCCCATCGGGGTCACCAGAAATACTTTGCTGAAAGCAAGCTAAGTTAATAATGAATATTGAAGAATGAATAATTCAGATTTTCAAGCGCAGGCATTGAGCGTTTATGTGATATTCACTTTTCAATGTTCATTTTTTATTATTCACTTTCAAGATAGCCGGCTAACCCGGTTCGTTTGTTTTCTAACCTGGTCCCTATATCCTCTAACCTGGTCCGCAATGTTCATTCTCGCCCGATTTTATCATCAGAGACCCTAAAGACCTGAAACCGCCCGTCAAGC
>CAZIQU010000004.1:0-11120 GCA_964541445.1 uncultured Lachnospiraceae bacterium
TACCACCCGCTTTAGAGTGTTCAGATTGCGCTCATGGCGGTCTATTATCATCTCCCAGTCCCATTGATCGACATATACTGAATGGAGATTATCGAGAGTCTCGTCGCGGCGTATGGCGTTCATATCGGTATAAAGTCCCTCGCCGACAGCAAAGCCGTATTTATACAGGGCGTAGCGTTTCCATTTCGCCAGCGAATGTACCACCTGTGCGTCACGGCCCGTAGCGGCTATATCAAAGCTTACCGGTCGCTCCGTACCGTTGAGGTCATCGTTTATGCCGCTGCCCGCTTCAACGAAAAGAGGCGCGGATACCCTGCGAAGATTAAGCGCTTCACATAGCTTCTGTGAAAAAATGATTTTGATAGCGTCTATGGCCTTTTGCGTCTCCCGAGTATCGAGAGCCGGCACATAACCGGGTACCGGTTTTGTCTTGCTCATGATTATCCCTCCGATTTTTAAATAAAAAAAGAGCGCTGCGGACCTCTGAGTCCACAGCGCCTTTGCTGTATATCCGTTGATTATATACTTTTGATTTGTTTTGTCAAGCCTTTTTTTATTTTTTTGAAATAACAGTGGACAACGGCTTAAAAATGTGTATAATAGCAAATAATATATTTTAACGGACAAGGGCGTCCGCAGACAATTGAGTTTTTTGTTGTCTGCAAACGCTTCTTTTTTTTCTGAGAGGAGACAGAAATGAAAGAAGGAGAACACGGATACCGTATACCGGCAGGATGCGCCATTGCCGGAATTTTTGCCGCCGACGGCAGCGCTGTGAGCGGCGATAAGATAATGTCGATGACCGGGCTCATGCACGAACGCGCCAACGGTCTGGGCGGCGGCTTTGCCGCTTACGGCATTTACCCTCAATATAAGGACTATTACGCGTTTCATACCTTTATCGACGATGAAATGTCGCGCAAGGCCTTTGAGGATGAACTGGAAAAAAAATATGATATCGCGCAGATATCGGTGATACCGACGCGCAAAAACCCGAAAATTACCGATATACCGATATTGATGCGCTATTTCGTGCGGCCGCATCGCTG
Source organism: uncultured Lachnospiraceae bacterium (assembly GCA_964541445.1). Lineage (GTDB taxonomy): Bacteria > Bacillota > Clostridia > Eubacteriales > Anaerofustaceae > CAZIQU01. The sequence goes on from CAZIQU010000004.1 coordinate 1,050, forward strand.
GCAGCTGGAAAAGACGAAGCTCACCGCCGACGAGTTTGTCAAGCGCACGGTTATAGAAACAAACGCGCAGACCAACGGCGTATATATCTTTTCGAGCGGCAAAAATATGGGCATTTTCAAAGGTGTGGGCTACCCTGAGGATATCGGCGATTTTTACCGCCTGGAGGAGTACGCCGCCTACAGCTGGACTGCGCACGGCCGCTACCCGACGAACACGCCGGGCTGGTGGGGCGGCGCCCATCCCTTCGGGCTTTTGGATACAGCGGTGGTACATAACGGTGAAATATCGTCGTACGATGCCAACCGCCGCAATATTGAGATGTACGGCTACAAATGCTCACTGATGACGGATACCGAGGTGATAACTTACATGGCGGATTTTCTTACCCGTGTACACGCGCTCACCTATGAGGAGACCGCGCAGGTGCTGGCGGCACCCTTTTGGAGCAGCATCGAAGCGCTGGCAAAAAAAGACACCAGAGCCGCTGCCGTACAGAGCTGTCTGCGCAAGACTTACCCCGGTTTTCTGATCAACGGGCCTTTCTCAATACTTGTCAGCTTTACCGGCGGCGTTATGGCGCTCAATGACCGACTCAAGCTCAGAAGCATGGTCACGGCGCAGAAGGGTGACATCATCTACATAGCCAGCGAAGAAGCCGCCATAAGAGCGGTGGAGCCGCAGGCGGAAAATCTGTACCACCCACGGGGCGGTGAGCCCTGTATATTCCGGTTGAAAGGAGGCAGCGCCGATGTTTGCACAGACAGGTTATAACGAATTTGAAGTACGGCGTGACCGTGACCTATGCACTTTATGCCGCCGCTGCGAACGCGAATGCGCCAACGGCGTACACGCTTTTGACGCCGAAAAAAAGATCATGACAGCCGACGCGGCGCAATGCGTCAACTGTCACCGCTGCGTCAGTTTTTGTCCGGAAAAGGCGATAAAGATTGTTAAGAGCCCCGATACCTTGCGTGAAAACGCCAACTGGGGCGCTTCTTACGTAAAAGAAATATATAAACAGGCCGAAAGCGGCGGCGTGCTGCTTTCTTCTATGGGCAACCCCAACAACTATCCTATCTACTGGGATAAAATGCTCATCAACGCTTCTCAGGTGACCAACCCGCCGATAGACCCGCTGCGCGAGCCGATGGAGACCCGCGTATATCTGGGCGCGAAGCCGGCACGGATCAGGCGCGACATCAACGGTGATATAGTGCCGGCGAATATGCCGGAGCTGCGGCTGGAAACACCGATTCTTTTCTCGGCGATGTCCTACGGCTCCATCAGTCTGAATGCCCACAAAAGTCTGGCTCAGGCGGCACGCCGGTTGGGCACATACTACAATACCGGCGAAGGCGGGCTGCATGAGGAGCTTTACGGCTACGGCGAAAATACCATAGTGCAGGTAGCCTCCGGCCGCTTCGGCGTGTATAAGGGTTACCTCAATTCCGGCGCGGCGATAGAAATTAAAATGGGTCAGGGCGCGAAGCCGGGCATCGGCGGACACCTGCCCGGAGAAAAGATTGTGGGCGATATCTCCGCGACGCGAATGATACCCGCCGGCACGGACGCCATATCACCGGCGCCGCATCACGACATTTATTCCATCGAAGATCTGCGGCAGCTGGTGGTATCGCTCAAAGAGGCCACCGGCTATAAGAAGCCGGTAATCGTTAAGATAGCCGCCGTACACAATGTTGCCGCCATAGCCTCGGGCATAGCTCACAGCGGCGCCGACATAATCGCCATCGACGGTATACGCGGCGGCACCGGCGCGGCGCCGACGCGTATACGCGACAATGTCGGTATCCCCATCGAGCTGGCGCTGGCCGCGGTCGATTCACGACTGCGTGAGGAAGGTGCCCGCGATAAAATATCGCTTATCGCCGGCGGCTCTATACGCTGCAGCGCCGACGTGATAAAGGCCGTGGCACTGGGCGCAGATGCCGTCTATATCGGCACGGCGGCCCTGGTAGCCCTCGGCTGTCATCTGTGCCGCAGCTGCCAGAGCGGTCGCTGCTCATGGGGCATAGCCACGCAGCGGCCGGAGTTGACCGCGCGGCTCGACCCGGAGGAAGGGGCGCAGCGGCTGGTAAACCTGGTAAACGCCTGGACAAAGGAAATACAGGAGATGATGGGCGGCATGGGCATAAATGCCATCGAGGCGCTGCGCGGCAACCGCCTGATGCTGCGGGGAATCGGCCTGAACGAAAAAGAACTGGAAGTGTTGGGGATAAAATATGCAGGAGAATAAGGACGGTAAAATCACGAAAATGACCGATGTACTCGGCCAACGCTATATAGCCTGCGGCGCGTCTGACGGCAGCTATGTGCTGCGCGGCACGCCGGGCAACGCCTTGGGCGCCTACCTTGACGGCGCAGAGATAGAGCTTTTCGGCAACGCTCAGGACGAGTTGGGCGACACGATGAACGATGGCAGGATAATTGTACACGGCTCATGCGGCGATACCGCCGCTTACGCCATGCGCGGCGGTGAGATATATATACAGGGAGACGCCGGCTACCGGGCCGGCATTCATATGAAAGCCTACGCCGAAAAATCACCTGTGCTGGTGATCGGCGGCAGTACCGGCAGTTTTTTGGGTGAGTATCTGGCCGGCGGTACGATAATCGTATTGGGGCTGAATAGCGATAAAATTCCTACCGGCGATTTTTGCGCCGCCGGCATGTACGGCGGCAGTATATATCTGCGCGGCGCCGCGCTGCCGAACGATATACCAGACAAAATAAAGACGGAGCGAGCCACGCTGGGAGATATGGCACTGATCGAAAAGTACATCAACACCTACTGCGAGGTCTTCGGCTGCGACAAAAATAAAATATACGATAAGGGATTTTTTAAGCTCACGGCGGATTCACAAAGACCTTATAAACAGCTTTACGTGACTAACTGAAATCGTGTATAATAAAACCGAAAAGAGGTGGCGCTATGTTTACCGACAGCGGCGAAGCCCTGAACTTTATAAATGAAAATGATATTAAATTTATCAGACTGGCCTTTTGCGATATCACCGGCCGGCAGCGTAATATCGCGGTAATGCCCTCGCTGGCCGCGGCGGCCTGCCGCGGCGGCATAGCGCTGGATGCCCTCTCGCTGCCCGGATATTCCGCAGCCGACGAAAAGGGATTATTTGCCCTGCCGGAACTGAATACCTTCTCGCTGCTGCCGTGGCGGCCTTCACAGGCTCGGGTATGCCGCTTTTACTGTTCACTGGTGCACGAAGACCGCACACCGTTTAAATACGACGCCCGCTATATATTAAAGCAGGCGGTCGAAGAGATAGGCTGCGCCGGTTACCGGCTCAACATCGGCACAGAAAGCGAGTTTTATCTGTTTGAAAAGGACGAAAGCGGCAAAATATCACATGAGCCGATTGATTCCGGCGGTTATATGAGCGTTTCGCCCGACGACAGAGGTGAAAACATCCGCCGTGAGATATGCCTTACTTTAGAGCAGATGAGCATCGTGCCGGAAAGCTCGCACCATGCCGCCGGCCCCGGACAAAATGAGGTATCGTTCCACTACGCCTCACCGTCGGAGGCCGCCGACAACGCCGTTACCTTCAAATGGGCCGTGGATATCATCGCCGATCTGAACGGTTTTCGCGCCGATTTTTCACCCAAGCCGCTGGCTGGCAAAAGCGGCAACGGCTTTCATATCAACTTTTCACTAACCGACAAATCCGGCGCGCAGGCGGATCCCTCCGTATGCGCCGCCTTTACGGCCGGCATAGCCGAGCATATCAGGGAAATAAGCGCGTTTTTGAACCCCTCACCGGAAAGCTATCTGCGTTTGGGGCAAAACGGCGCTCCCGGCTTTATCGATATCGCCCGCGCGGGCCGCGACCAGCTGATACGCATACCGGCCGACGCCGCCGGCACTCACGCCCGCTTTGAGCTGAGAAGCCCCGATAACACCTGCAACCCCTATATTTCACTGGCTCTGCTTATCTATGCCGGCGCGGACGGAATGCGGCGGGGGCTGAGCGTACCGGCGGAATACGCAAAGGCCGGCCGCAGTCTGACAGCTGCCTCAACACGGCGGCTGCCGCAAAGCTTTGATGAGGCCGCGCAGTGTGCGCTGCAAAGCACTTTTGTCAACAATATCCTCCCCCACGGATATACCGAGGAATTTATCAGTGCGGTCAGAAAATATGACAGGCCCTTATGAAAAAAGCATACTGATAGTTACCGCCGCCGACAGCATGAAGATAAAGCTGCGCGCGCTTATCGCCGCCGCGATCCGCGGACGGTTTGTTTTTGTACCCTCATGCGGCGCTGCACGCCGCGAGATGAACGACTGCAGCTACGATATAGTGATAATCGATTCCCCGCTGACAGATGAGAACGGTTTGGATCTCGCTTTTTTTGCCGCTGAAAATTCTGCCGCCGGCATCATGCTGCTGACACGCGGCGACAGCTTCGGCGCGCTGAGCAGCCAAACCGGCGAACACGGGGTCATCGCGGTGCAAAAACCGCTGCAGGAGGCCTCCTTTGTTTACGCGCTGAATATTTCCTGCGCAATAAGGGCGCGGCTGCTTATTTCCCAAAAGGAAAATGAGAAGCTGCTGAAAAAAATTGCCGATATGAAGCTGCTGTCGCGCGCCAAGCTGCTGCTGATAGAAAATAAAAGCATCAGCGAAAAGGATGCTCACGAATATATCGAGAAAAAAGCTATGGATACACGCAGGAGCAAACGCGAGATATGCGCCGAAATAATCGGCACATATTCGCGCTGAGCTTATACGGTCTGTATTGCGCCGCGCCCGTGGCCTATCCGGCGGCGGTGTTCCGCCGAGTAAAAAATCCGTAAAAATTTTCGGCAAAAAAGGCAGGCACAAAACTGTGCCTGCCTTAACTTTGATGTTGTTATAAATATTTTATTTGCCAGCGGCGGCATCAGATTGCAGCGCCGCCTGCAGCATGATGGCACATTCAATACGCTTTTTAAAAAGCTCACAGCCGAGTTTGTATACACCGCCGATACTGCCGGTGGCGTGGTAGGCATTGGCGGCGCAGCCGCCGGCGCAATAGTATCTGGCCCAGCAGTCACGGCATTCGGCGTGAGCGCACAAGTCACAGTTTTTAAATTCCTCACGCAGCGCCGTATCAGTCACCCCGTGCCAAATATCGCCCATAATAAACTTCTCGTCACCCACAAACTGATGACACGGATAAAGCGTACCGTCGGGCGTGACCGCCATATACTCGCTGCCGCTGCCGCAGCCGGAAAGACGCTTATATATGCAGGGACCGCCCTTAAGGTCAATCATATAATGATAGAAAGTAAAACCGTTGCCGGAGCGCGCTCTTTTGAGCATTTCACACGCCAAAATTTCATATTGCTCAAACAACACCGGCAGATCCTTCTCGCCGATTGCGTACGGCTCCTGCGGTGCGCTTACCACCGGCTCCATGCTCAGCTCTTTAAAGCCGAGATCGGCCATATGGAATATATCATTGGCAAAATCGGTATTGGCTGAGGTAAAAGTGCCGCGCACATAATAGCTTTTATCGCCGCGGCCGGCGACGAGGCGCTGAAATTTAGGCACTATTTTATCATAGCTGCCGTTTCCGGCGTAATCCCTGCGTTTAGCATCGTGTATTTCCTTCCGTCCGTCAAGACTGAGCACAACATTATCCATTTCGGCATTGAGGAAATCATCCGCGGCGTCATCAAGCAGCATACCGTTGGTCGTTAAAGTAAAGCGAAAATGCTTGCCGCGCTCTTTTTCTATGCCGCGGGCATAGGCCACCAGCTTTTTTACCACATCAAGATTCATCAGCGGCTCACCGCCGAAGAAATCGACTTCGAGATTCACATGCTTTCCCGATGACGCAATAAGATAATCAAGCGCCTGCCTGCCCACATCGTAGCTCATCAGCGCCCGCTCACCGTTATATTTGCCCTGCGACGCGAAGCAATACTCACAGTTGAGATTGCAGGTATGCGCCACATGCAGGCAAAGAGCTTTTATACTGTCGTCTTTGGGCCGGCCGTCCGTCAAAGACATATAATCAGCCGACGAGAAAAGCTTACCGTCGCGCTTTAATTCTTCTATATCAGCAAAACATTCCGCGGCATCGGCGGCAGTCAGCCCTTCGGCAGCATATTTTGACAGTATCGAAGCAATGATCTCCTCACGGCTGTTTTTTTCATACATGGCGATCATATCGTAAGCTACCGGGTCGGTAAAATGTACCGAGCCGCTGTTGATATCAAGCACAATATGGTAACCATTAAGAATATATTGGTGGATCATGGATGACTCCTTTCAGACAAAAAGAAACCGCCCGCACAATGTGCCGGGCGGCAAGCATATCCGGCGTTTATTTGCCGGTATTCTCACACTGCTGATTAGCTATGCCGCATGATGTCTTGCAGGCCGACTGACAAGAAGTCTGGCATTCGCCGCAGCCGCCGCAAACGGCGCTTTTTTTCAGATCGCGTGTTTCGATAGTCTGTATTCTTTTCATTTATATACTTCCTTTTGAACGGTTTATTGCCATAATATTAGCACAACGGTGCCTGCAAATCAAGCATACCGCCGATTAACGGTTTAATATATGTTGCCGTTTTCACGGAAAGAGCGCCAGACGTTCTCAAAGAAGTCGTCATCGGCGGGTATCGGCCGCACCTGCCGCCATGAGAAGCCGCACTTACCGCCGCGGTAAGATACCTCCTGAGTAAGATCTTTGCGCTTTTCATCATCTAAAATAAAGCGGAATATCTCCGGCAGACCAGGGGCCGGCAATTTACCCTTGGCGTTGGTATACAGGGCGCTGCCGCGGCTGCCGTTGCCGCCGTCGGCGTAATTGAGCATGGCGCTGAGATAAACATATTGGCAGATGAGCGTATCATGCAGGCGGAACACTTTATGAAGATCGGCGCGTGAATTTACCTTAACATTATCGGCAAAAGAGACCAGCTCTTTCTCTACCTCGCCAAGCGCATTTTTGATCTTGGCCGCGTCGCGGAAAGCGCCGCCGGCATGGCTCATGCGTTCCGCCGCCTGATTGTAGAGCGTATCGGCGTTATCTACCACAGCACTGACCGTTTTATCGGCAAGAGCAAGCACCTCTGCCAGCTCCGCGCCGCATTCAGCGGCAAACACCTCGGTATCGGGCGCGGCGGTACGATTTGCGGCGATAAATTCGGCGGCTCTGGTAGAGCCTACCTGCCCGGCGTTGAGGGCGCTGCCTCCCGGGCGGTATACGCCGTGCGTACCGGCGGCCTCCCCGGCGATAAAGAGCCCGGTCACATCACTCTGCCACCAGGCATTCACGGCGATGCCGCCGTTATTGTGCTGAGCGCACAAGGCTATTTCGAGCGGCTCGGCAGCCAGATCGACCCCTTTATCGAGATAAAAATCGACTGCCGGCTGATTCATGTGCCTGAGTCTTTCAATAGGCGCACCGAAACAGGCTTCGGCCTTATTGAGATAATCATAGGCTTCTTTATCGAGCTTCTTGAAATTAACGGCTTTTTTAAGCGGGTTGGCGCGAAAATCGAGATAAACACGACGCCCTTTTATGCAGGTTTCGATGTAAACGAGCAGATCTATTATCGAGCTGCCTTCTTTAAGCTTGCGCACGTCAAAAGGCCACTGGTATCCCTTTAAAAATACTTTAGAGAGCATTTCCGACTTGTCGTCAAAGAAATCAGTCAGAAATTCTTTTTCGTCACTGCCGTCCGCCGCCGTAGAAATAAAACGCGGCAGCACCTGCATATATGTGCCGCTGACATTCCAACGCGGCCTGACGCTGGCGAGCCCAAACTGCCATTCCGTCAGATTTTTACCCTTGGCCCCGGCTTCAAAAGCCAAACCGCTGGCTCCGTAGTGTCCCTGCGGATAGACGCTGTCGGCGTACATGCCGGCCGGTCCGCCGGTCGCCATTATGACATTCACGGCATTGAAGATCACAAAGCGCCGATCTTCGCTGACGGCGTTTTTATCTATACAAAGCAAGCCCTTGCAGACGCCCTTATCGGTAAGTATCTTCACGGCCTGCATGCCGTCGAAAACCTTAATATTCTTATCGGCAACCGATTTTTGCAGGCATTCGGTCATTTGTTTGGATGTATACGGGCCGACGCTCGTGGCCCGACAGGCCGGGTCGTGGTCGGTCTTATAGCCTACATACTCACCGTACCTGTTTTTCGGAAACGGCACGCCCAGTTCCGCCAATTTGAGAAAACAACGCGCTGAGAGAGCCGCTTCACACAAAGCGTGGTCGCCGTCAACTCCCTGACCGGCATAAAACACATCGGCCAGCGCGCGGACGCTGTCCGGCGCGGCGCCTGACAGGCTCAGCTTGTAGTAAGTCTGTTTGTCGGAACCGGTATTGCGTGAGGTGCCGCAGTTTACGCCTTCGGTAACAATGGCGATATCCTTCTGTCCCAATCCGTAAAGCCGGTCCGCGGCGTTATATCCGGCGGCGCCGGTGCCCAGAACGACCGTATTGAGAGACACCGTGCGTACTTTTCTTCCCGCTATATACAGCGTTGTTTCTTTCATGGTTTTCCCTCCGTTTTTATATTAGGCAGTTAAAAACTTGAATTCAAAACTCTGTTTCTCAGAGCCTTTTTATATGAAATCCGCCGTCGATATCGACGTAATTACCCGTGGTGTATAAAAATTTATCGCTGCAAAACGCGCTGACGGCGCCGGCGATATCTTCGGGAAGCCCCCATCTGGCGATGGGGAAGACGCCGTCCGCAAACATCTTATCATATTTTTCCTTTACCGTCGAGGTCATGTCGGTGGCGATAACGCCCGGCCTTACCTCATGCACGAGAATACCCTCGGGCGCCAGCCGGTCGGCGTAAAGAGTAGTCAGCATAGAAACACCCGCCTTGGATATGCAGTATTCACCGCGGCTGATCGAGCTGACCTCTGCGGAGCAAGACGAAACATTGACGATCGTGCCGCGCTTATTGCCCTCTACCGGCTGTTTTATCATTTGTCTGGCCACAGCCTGCGTAAAGAACATGGTACCCTTGGTATTGATACCGATAACACGGTCGAAGCTTTCCTCAGTCATTTCCAACAGGTCGGCTCTGACTTTGGGGGCTACCCCGGCATTGTTGACAAGCACATGTATACCGCCGTATTTTTCCACAGCTGTCGATATCACCTTTTCGCGGTCGGCGGCGCTGGTTATATTCCCCTGAATATAGGTATAATCAATACCTTCGGCTTTCAGAGCATCTAAATTTTCACGGTAGTCATCGGCGTTATTCATATCGACAATAACAACATTAAAGCCGTCGAGCCCGAGCTGATGAGCGATGGCGAAGCCGATACCGCGGCTGCCGCCGGTTACTATTGCGGTCTTTTTCATTTTTTATATCCCTCCGTTTATGGTTTTAATATTACTTTTATCGCGCCTGCTGCCCTGTCAAAACAGGTTTCAAAAGCTTTATCCAGCTCAGCCAGCGGAAATTCGTGCGTTATCAGTCTTTTCAGATCTATACGGGGAGCAAGCTCCAGCGCTATGGGGAAGTCCCAACAATAGCTTTGAGCCCCCTGTACCTTTATCTCATGAGTGACAAAGTGGGAAGCATCTACCGTGATATGCGGCTGCTCAAATATGCCTACCACCGTAGCCAGTCCGTTTTTTTTGAGGTTCATTATCGCGTCGGTAAATGTCGCCTCGCGCCCGACACACTCAAAGCTTTTATCCACACCCTTGCCGCCGGTGACCGATGCTACCGCTGCCGCGGTATTATCTTCCGGCGGGCATACCGTACATGTCGCGCCGTACGCTTTGGCTGCGGCCAAACGGTCGGCGGCAAAATCCACAACGATAATATCGGCGGCACCGGCCAAGCGGCACACCGCCGTTATCAAAAGACCGATAGCACCGGCGCCCAATATCAGCACAGTCTCGCCCAGCTTTATATCGGCACGTCTCACGGCGTGTACCGCCACAGCCAACGGTTCGATCAAGCTGCCCTCTTCAAATGAGAGCGAATCAGGCAGTTTGTAAACATGCTCGGCTTTCGCCATAACATAATCAGCCATAGCGCCGTCACCGTTGCGGTA
>CAZIQU010000004.1:11130-19767 GCA_964541445.1 uncultured Lachnospiraceae bacterium
TTTCACAAAAGCTGTATTCGCCGTGACGGCAGGCGTCGCACTTACCGCAGACGATGCAGGGCTCTAATGTTACCCGCTCGCCTATCTTTAAATTATCAACGCCGGCGCCGACCTGCTTTATCACACCGGAAAACTCGTGACCCACCGTAGCCGGCAAGGTGACCGACGGGTGTTTACCCTTATATATATGCAGATCGCTGCCGCATATGGCGCTGGCGGCTACGGCGATAAGCACCTCGCCCGCCTGCGGCTCGCCGGTTTCCCGGGTGATGAAATCCACTTTCTCCGGCGAGGCGATCCTGCCTATTCTATTTTTTGGCACTTCTGGCCTCCGCGTCTGCTCTGGCTTCTTTATAAAGCTTGGCGTATATTTCGCTGTCACGAATGACACAGCCGGTACGGCCGTGATCGCGCATTATCTGCGTGCAGCGTGAACAACTGATACAGCATTTATTCGGGTCCATCGCGCCGCCTGTCAGCACATCGCGCGGCGCGTCGGGATAAGCGATAGCCATACGCCCGAGGCCTACCATACTGCAGCTGCCGTCTGCCAAATTGGCGCTGCCGGCGTACGGCAGGAAATTGCGCAGCCATGAATAGCCGTTGCCGATCACCGGTATATCACCCGCCGCTTTCTGTATAGTTCTGGTGAAGCTGAAAAGTCTGGCGATAGATTCCAGCGGGTGTTCGTCCGGAGTGGGAATACCCATGCTGGAGGTATCGAAAGGTCTCGTCACCTGTGGATAGATATAATAAGGGTTGCCCGCCGAGTTGCTCAGCAGCGTAACGCCGTTTTCGATCATGGCTTTGACCAGGCGCAGCGGTTCATCGGGATTAAATGACCATAAGTCGTCTTTATCGCAGCCGAACCCGTATGGATAGGGATGCGCGTCAAAAACGTTGAAGCGCGAAGCAATGATGAAGCTGTCATCGGCCACGGCTCTTTTGATCTCTTTGATTATCGTTAAAATAAGGCGGGTACGGTTTTCAAAGCTGCCCCCGTACTTGCCTTCGCGGGTATGTGAAGCCAAAAGCTCGCTGATGAGATAGCGATGTACGGCTTTTACATCCACGCCGTCAAAACCGGCTTCTTTAGCCAGCAGCGCGCTCTGCACATACCTTTCCGGCAGGCTGTCAAGGTATTCATCAGTAGCTACCGGGCTGTCGGGCGTTATGCCGGTGAGCGGATCGAGAATAGGATCATGCTGGGTAATGATTGGCGCCGGCGTATGCCCTACCGGGCGCGAATAGCGTCCGGAATGCGTCAGCTGCAGTATATTTATCGGCTCATAGCCGTTTTTGGCTTTTGCCTGCGCCTTCACATCGGCTGCAAGCTCACGGAAGGCGGGCATATTCTCGGCGGTGAGCATCATTTGCAGCTCATTGGCACGCCCTTCGGTCACTACGGCGTTGGCCTCCCACCAGATAAGGCCGGCGCCGCCGTCGGCAAAGCGGTGATAACGCCTTTTAACCAGCTCGCTGGGGCTGCCGTCGGGGTTGCTGTCGCAGCCCTCCATGGGCAGTACCGCAAAAGCGTTATGCGCATACCTGCCGTTTATTTTTACCGGAGAGGCCAGCGGTGAAAAATCATCACTGAGCTTTATATCCACGCCGAGAGCGGCTATTTTTTCTTTCAGCTCGTCCGCTGATTTAAAATTAAATTTTTCATGTGATGCCATGCAAATGTATCCTTTCCTGAATAAAACTTATACATTTATATCCGCAAAGCGGATATGTGCTTTCATTGTCCTCAAAAATACCGTTTATAACGCCGCCGCGGTGAACATTTCGCTGATGTTTTTTATTCCCGCTGATGCCGTTTCACGACGGGAAAGACCTGTTTCTATCCATACCGGGTCAAGGCTGCCGGGCATAAATGTTTCTATGGTAACATGGCCGCCATAGCCGTAACGGGTGAGCAGCTTAAACAACGATACAAAAGGCACATGGCCGCAGCCGGGCACACCGCGATTGCTGTCGGCGGCATGAAAGTGAAAAAGCATATCTTCTTGCAGAACAGCCTCCAGAGAAGCGTCCATATCGGTTTCTTCGATGTTGGCCTGATATGTGTCGTACAGTACGCCGACATTCAGCATATCAATCATTTTTACCAGCTCTATGGCCTGAGAAACATTGTTTACCACGCTGGTGCGATAACGGTTTACCGGTTCAACCGCCAACCTGATATCGTTATCACGGGCGTAAGCGGCTACACGGCTGATATTCTCCGCTGCCAGCTCAAGCTCGCGGGCTTTACCTTCGCGGTCCGGCAGATGCATTTTGCCTCCGCCGGCGTACAACGGCCCGCAAATCAGCTTTGAGCCCATCGCCGCGCCTAAATCGATACACTGCTTCAGATAAGCAACCGTGTTTTCGCGCACCTGTCGGTCTTCGTGTGAGAGATCGCGCCCCGCGGTAAGCGCCGCGCACTGCGTAAGCTCAAGCCCCAGCGAAAGCGCGGTATCGCGAAGCGGCGCCGGCGAAAAATCGCAGGAGTTCATCGGTATTTCCACGGCTGTATAGCCGAGCGAAGCCGCTTCGCCGAGCAGCGGCAGATCGCCGTCGGTATAGGTTTTAATATAATTCCAGAGGTTTATGCCGATTCTGTTCATGGCGTCTCCCGCCGTGTGGAAGCCCGAACCATCAGCTCGGTATTCATTATTTCCAGCGACGAGACGTAGCGCAGTCCGTTCTCCTTGCAGTTTATCTGCCGAAGCAGCTTTTGCATGGCAGCCACGCCTATTTCGTAGAACGGCTGCTTTATGGTAGTGAGCGTAGGCTCGATAAGCGAGCTTTCGGTAATATCATCGATGCCGATCACCGCTATATCGTCCGGTATATTCAGCCCCATATCGAGAATGGCTCTTATACACACGATGGCGCGCGAATCGTTCATAGCGAAAATCGCGTCGATATTTTTGCCGCTTTTGATCATATCGGCGGTAAGCTCATAAAAGCAGTCAACACCGCCGCTCTCATACATAAGCAAGCTGCTGTCGTAAGCGATATTATGATCGCGCAGCGCCTGCATATAGCCTTCAAGTCTGCCCTTATATATATTGAGCAGCCGCGGCCCGAGAGCTACGGCAATACGGCGGCAGCCGGTCTTTATCAGATAATCGGTGGCATCGTAGCCGGCGCGGAAATGATCTATCGAAACGGTGTCGATACCGTCATTATAATGACGCATAGCCAGTGCCAGCGGAAAGCCCTCTTTTTTCAGCTCGCGGATATGGTCGGCGTTGGGATACATAGAACAAACGATGAAGCCGTCTATCCAGCGGGTCTTGAGCTTATTGATATATTCCTTTTCGATCTCCTGGTCCTCGTTGGTATTGCACAGAACGATGGTCATGCCGTTCTTGCGCGCCACGTCTTCGGCGCCGCGGACGATATCGGGAAACATATGGTTCTGTATGCTCGGAAAAATAAGCGCGACCGTATTGGTACGCCCCTGCTTAAGACTTTTGGCGATAACATTGGGGCTGTACTTTACTTCGCGCACTACGCGCATAACCTTGTTTCTGGTTTCCTCGCTCACATAGCCGTTTCCGCTGATCACCCGGGAAACAGTGCTGGGCGAAACTCCGGCCTTGAGAGCGACCTGTTTAATGTTTACCAACCTGAGACCTTCCTCATTTTTTCCAGTAGACACTGGCGCCGCGATGCGCGCCGGTAGTATTATCGCGATAAAGCTTCAGCCAGCCGGAAGCCGGCTTGACTAGGGGTTTAAAATTCTTACGTCTGCGGGCAAATTCCTCGTCACTCACATCTGCCGTAAGCGAACGCTTTTCAATATCTATTTTTATCACATCGCCGTTTTGCAAAAGCGCGATATTGCCGCCCTCATAAGCCTCCGGGCTGACATGACCGATAGCCAAACCGCCGGTCGCCCCGGAAAAACGCCCATCGGAAACAAGAGCGATATCCGCGCCCAACCCTTTTCCCAAAACAGCGGCCATAAATGTTTCCATGTGAGGCATGCCGGGCGAACCCTTCGGCCCCTCATAGCGAATGACAACCACATCACCGGCGGTTATCTCGTCTTTGAGAATAGCGTGCCAGGCGTCATCCTGCGACTCATATATTTTGGCTTTGCCTTCAAACACCCAAGCTGCCGGATCGACTGCCGAAAATTTAACAATGGCGCTCTCCGTGGCGATGTTGCCGTGCAGCACCGCCAGCCCGCCGTGCGGATTGATTGGCTCGGCGCAGCTGTGAATAACATCGCTGTCGGTATTTTCTGCCAAAGCAACCTTATCGCCCATAGTACCGAACATACCCTCGGCCGCCGTGTCGATAAGCCCGGCCTTGCTCAGCTCAAGGCAAACGGCGCCCAGCCCGCCCGCGGCGGAAAATTCTTCCATGGTATAAGTGGGGTGATTGGGATAAATCGCGCTGATGCAGGGGACTTTGGTGCTGATCTCATCAAACACCTCGGGAGTAATCTCATAGCCGGCCTGATTGGCCATAGCCGGAATATGCAGAATGCTGTTGGTCGAACCGCCGGTAGCCATCATATAAGCGACGGCATTTTCGAAGTTGGTTTTCTTGACTATATCCAAAGGTCTGATATTGTTTTTTACCAGCGTCACTATTCGGCGGCCGGTCTGACGGGCCATTTCGTGCCATGCCGGGGTCTGGCTTCTTACCGAAGCGTTGCCGTGCGGCGAAAAGCCCAATATTTCGGCGGTAGCGCACATGGTGTTTGCCGTACCCATAAACGGGCAGGCACCGGGGGTCGGGCAGGCGTGACGTACTATGTCCTTGTATTCTGCCCGGTCGATATTATCCGCCACATAAGCGGCATAGGCTTGTTTGGTATGCGTAAGAGTGATCATTTTACCGTCATGATGGCCGGCGGCCATAAAACCGCCGGTGAGCATTACCGTAGGTATATTAACACGCAGCGCCCCCATTATCATGCCCGGCACGACCTTATCGCAGGTGGAAAGCATTATCATGCCCTCCAGCATATTAAGCTCCGCTACAGTTTCAACTTCGCCGGAAACCATATCGCGCGCCGGCAAGGTATAACGGTCGCCGGGGGTATTTGAGCACATACCGTCGCAAACGCCGGTAACGGGCAGTTCCAGTCCTAAACCGCCGGCAGCGTAAATTTCTTCCTTCAATTCGGCGATGACGTCTTTGAAAGGGTAATGCCCCGGATTCATTTCGTTAAACCCGTTCACTATCCCGATAACCGGGCGTTCGGCGTCGCTCTCGCTTACGCCCATGGCATACAAAAGGGCATTGCGGTGATCCAGCGATTCCTCATTCCATTCTCTGATCAAAATTTTATTTCTTCCTTTTCGGTTTTTATAATTATGAGAAAGCTTATCCCGCGAGATAAGCCTTTTTTACGGTATCGGAGCTCAGCAGTTCCTGCCCGGTGCCCTGTATGGTAACCCGGCCGTTCTCCAGCACATAGGCGTGATCGCAGATGCCCAGCGCCTTGCGGGCGTTTTGCTCAACAAGCAGTATCGTCACCCCTGAGGCTCTGATTTCCCTGATCATGTCGTATACCTGATTGACGATGATCGGCGCCAGCCCCAAGCTCGGTTCATCGAGCAAAAGTATCTTCGGCCGGCTCATCAGCCCTCTGGCGATAGCCAGCATCTGCTGCTCGCCGCCGGAAAGAGTGCCGGCAAACTGGTTCTTTCTTTCCTCCAATATGGGAAAGCTCGCATACTGCTTTTTCAGATCGGCTTCCAGTTCCTTTTGATTTTGCAGATAACCGCCGACCAGCAGGTTGTCGCGGATAGTCAGACCGGAAAAAGTCTTGCGGCCTTCCGGCACCTGCACAATGCCCGCCGCCACTATTTTATGAGGCGCGTTCGGCAGCGGCTTATCAAGAAATTCTATCCGGCCGTGAACGGGTTTTACCAGCCCGGAAATAGTTCGCAAAAGCGAGGTTTTACCGGCGCCGTTGGAGCCGATGATACTGACTATCTCGCCCTGTTCGGCAGCAATGGAAACATCCTTAAGGGCCTGTATATATCCGTAATTCACGCTCAGATCCTTAACTGCCAGCATCACTCTTCCTCCTCCTTGCCCAGATAGGCCTCGATCACGTCCGGATCGTTCTGCACCTCCGCGGGCGTACCTACGGCGATGGTTTTGCCGAAGTTCTGCACATGTATCATCTGTGAAATATTCATGACCAGCTCTAAACGATGCTCGATGAGCAAAACAGCAAAATTCATTTCCTCGGAAAGCTTACGGATAAGAACGGTCAGATCGGCCACCTCGGTGGGATTCAGCCCGGCGGCCGGCTCGTCCAACAGCAGCACCTTGGGCTCGCACATAAGAGCCCGGGCTATCTCCAGCCGGCGCTGCAGCCCGTAAGAGAGGTTCTCCGGTCTTTCATCGCGGTATTCGTAAAGATTGACTTCATTAAGATAATGCGCGCAAAGCTCACGGCCGCGTTTTTCTTCGGCAAAGCGCTTCGGTATGGGCAGCAGCCCGCCGATAATGCCGTATTTGCTCTGCGGGTCAAAAGCGCACATTACATTCTCGGTAACATTAAGACCCTTAAAAAGCCTTATATTCTGAAAAGTACGGCCGATGCCCTCGTGCGTTATTTGATGCTGAGGCATTTTGGTTATATCTTTTCCGTCCAGCACCACATTGCCCTTATCGGCGGTATATACACCGCTGATAACATTGAATATCGTTGTTTTACCGGCGCCGTTTGGGCCGATTATGCCGTGTATCTCACCACGGTCGGCCTGAAGAGAGAAGTCGTCGATAGCGACTACGCCGCCGAAGTTTTTATAAATGCCCTGTACGTCGAGCAGCATATCAGTTTTCCTCCCCTTTTATCTTTTTGCGGCCAAGCCATCCTTTTATCTTGACCGCCAGCTCCTTTATGCCCGAAGGCGACAGCTCAAATTCACCGAAGAGCCCGTTGGGCTTGAAGTTTATGATGAGCAGCACCAAAATAGCGTAGACTATATAGCGGTACTGCGCAAAGCTCCTTAGGAATTCGGGCAATGCAGTAAGAAAGAATGCAGAAATAACCGATCCGGTCAAGCTGTTGACGCCACCGAAAAATACCATGATTATCCAATCAGCGCTTCGCTTCCATGCAAAAAGTGAAGGATCTATATAGAGGATGAAAAACGCATACATGCATCCCGCATATGCGGTAAGGACGACTGAGAAGAACAGTGATATCATCTTTATTTTCTTTATATTGATCCCCATCGCTTTGGCAGCCAGCTCGTCGGACTTTACAGCAATACACTGTCTTCCGTATTTAGAATTTTTATAAAATATAACCAGTGTGATCGCCACCGCAGCCGAAATTGCTACAGTCCAAATATTCACCAGTCTCGGCATTCCAAACATTCCGTTTGAACCACCTGTAATTGATGTCATTTTATTTAATATAGCAATTAGCGCCTCACCAAATCCCAAAGAAACAAGGCTGACATAATCGCGTCTAAGACCCACAGTAGGTATGCCCATGATAAAACCTAATATCAAAGCGACTATAATCGCTGCCAAAATCGCTAAAGGAAAAGGTACATTTAACTTTATCACAAGTATTCCAGATACATACGCACCAATAGACATGAAAGCAGCCTGGCCTAAAGAAATCATCCCGGTGAGACCGGTAAGGACAAAAACGCCGGCAACAGCGATAACTGCAATAAGAGACTTAATAATTATTATTTGTGTTAACATTGACATTTTTAAAGCCTCCTATGCTTTCTCTTGAATATTTGAACCCAATATTCCCTGCGGTCTGAAATATAGGAATATGATCATAATGGCAAAAACAATTACTTCCTTATATCCGGTACCAAGATAATACGTTAAAACCGTTTCGGACAAACCGAGAAAAATAGCACCGATTACAGCACCGGCTAAAGAGCCCAATCCACCGATAACAGATGAAATAAAACCTTTTACCACCATACTGCCCAGCGTTGTGGTTAGCGTATAATTTATTCCCAAAAATACGCCTGAAAGCCCGGCGAGAGCTCCGGAGATGATAAAAGCTAACTGTATCGAATGTGTTACATTTATACCCATAAGACTGGCAGTATCCCTATCGAAGCTTACGCTCCGCAAAGCTCTGCCGACTTTGGTTTTTTGTATTACGAAAGTTAAAATGAGTAACGCGGTTAAAGAGCATGCTAACATTATCAAATTAGATGTAGATATGGTAAACGAACCAAACGAGACCGATGCCTTAGTGAAGAATTGCGGATAGGTATAAAAATTTGCGCCCACCAGCAAAGCCGAAATGCTCTCTACAAATGTTCCCAAGGTAATGCTGGCGATAAAAAAATAAATAGGCGGGCTTTTGCGCTTGGTAATCCCCCTGAATGCAATAAGCTCGCCGCAAACAGAAATGCAAGAGCCAGCAGCCATGGAAACCAAAATAATGACCAGCAAAGAACTGGTATTAAATATTTTGCTGCAAAAGTAACCCACTAGAGCGCTAAGCGTCAAAACAGCGCCATGCGAAAAATTTGAAAATTTTAAAATATTGAATATCACCGAATATCCTGATGAAATCAAAGCATAAACAGAACCGATGGCTAGTCCGTTAATCAATATCTGTATAAGGATTTGTACTGACATTTTTTCTCCTATATCCGCATCCTTCCCGAATAATCAGGA
>CAZIQU010000005.1:0-17897 GCA_964541445.1 uncultured Lachnospiraceae bacterium
GCATATACAACAAGAGCACTAAAGGCGTTGTAATTTTTTTTAACTTTGTCTCAACTTTTGAAGCAAAGAATCCCATCGCGGCCATGCCCAACGAAGTTGCTGATGTCATCAGTCCAACAAGAGTAATATTAAAACCTTTAACAGTACAAATAAAAGAGAAATTTAGATTTGATGGCGCGCCGACGATTGTAGCTATCTTACTGATAAATATGATTAAAAAAATTCGCCCGGGTATTTTTTCCTTTTGAGCAGATTGTGAATCATCCACCTTACTTGCTGCGGCTGTTTCCTGCTTATCAATTATTTTATCTTTGTATGCAAACATTATTAATAAGAAAGGAACTATCGATAGCGTATAGCATAAAAATGCTAAGCTTAGATTTATCGATGCAAGCCATCCAGCAAGCGAAGCTGTGAAAATGCTGATGCCTGTGGAGAATGAAACATTCCATCCTATGTATTTTGCACCTTCTGAAGGTGTGCTCGTCATCGTCATGAGCGCGGGTTGTTGGAACCCTACAAAAGACGCTCCTGCACCGGCTATTAACAAACAAACATACATTAGCCAGAACATCCTTGCGTTAATAAAGTAAACACATGCTGTTCCGCATATGGCTACGCTCCCACTCCCTATAAGAAAAGCTGCCTTAAAGGGTATTTTCTTGCCGATCATAGGACTTAATGTAAAAAGTATAATCATTGTTATTAATGAGGGCACAGTCCTTAACTGATAAATAGTCGATACCGGAATTTCAGGAAACTCTGCTGAAATTGCACTTAAAATTACATTAAGGGCCATTGCTCCCGCATAAACGAAGCACAAAGACAGTACTGATATAATATTTATAGATGGTCCTTTTTTTATTTTTTCCATTTACTTTCTCCTATATTTTTTAGAAACTACCCGCAACAAATCCCGATAAAACTTGTTCTCTCATTTCTTCCGGATAATCTGTAAGCGCTTTTGCGACATCCGCAAACCCTTCTTCCGTAAATATTACTTTTTGATTTCTTTCCATTTTTATTTTCCCCCTTATGCCCTTGTGTCTAAAATTACTTTTTCGACGGCAAGTAGGTTTTGACGATTACCGTCAGTCGGATAGTTCATCATCTTATTCATACTGAATATGTAACCTTCGCCCATCGTATCGATGAGTTCTTTTGTGAAATTCTTGCATTTTTCTGCTGTTCCCTTGTTGAGCAAATCAACAGGCATGCCTCCTTCGATAGCAATGTTAGGCATAGCTTTACGCACTTCTCGTACATCTTCGATTTCGGGATGAATGCAGAGCATTCCTTTCGGGTAGTCGTTGAAGAAATCGGCAAATCGAATAATCTCTGCTTCACAGAGCATATAGCAATTAAGATTCTTATTATATAATCTATCTAAAGAGTCTTTTAGCTCCGGCCAATAGAATTCCGCGAATTGTTTCGTACTCAGAATGCTGTGTGCTAAAAGTGCAGTATTTGCGTCAAAAATAACGTCCTCGTCTTTGGGCGTAGATAGTGCACGTTCGAGTGGTGCGGTCATTAAACCAGAGGACCATTTCTGAATAAACTCTTTAACCATTTCAGGTCTTCTTCTCATGTCTATTCCGGTATTTTTTATACCTCGATATTGGCTCATATAAGCTTCTATATTATGCTGAAATAGCTTTGTATTGTCATTTAGACGAGGAAGTCCATACTCCTTTTGTATTTCTCCGGCTTTCAGATAATAAACACCAAATTCATTTTGATACTTCAGGCAATCCAGAATATCTCCGAAAGTTAAATCGGGATAATAGTCTTCACCCATGTTGAGCCATTTGTACATTGCAGGATTATTGATGAAGGCTCTCATATCTTCAACATCATCAAAAACTATTCTATCAACAGCATTTATCGAATTCCCCTTAAAAGTAAATGAAGAATTTGCTCCAAGTACTTTATTTACTCGAGCGTTATATGCTAACGCGAGGCTATATATTGAGTCAAAATTATATCTATCGAGAAATTCTATTATAATTTTTTCTTGAAGGGCATAGTCAGATATAGCTTCTTCGATAGTTACATTGAGATCCGAATCTATAGCCTTCCATGAAAAATCCCAGCTCGTATAAGGAGTGCGCTTTGTAGGTCTAAAATGAATTGTGTCATCATAGAGCTTTAGTCTTTCGTTTATTTGTTCTTTATTCTTTTTCATCTCACCGTTCCTTAAAATTTTGTTTGTGATCACTCTTTTACATTAAACCATTTTGAAATAAAAGTAAATTACCTTATAATTAATACAGGCATTGCAAAAAAGACAACGAGGTAACAGAATGGACAGCAGACAGTTGCAGCAATTTAAAGTAATAGCTGAAACGGAAAATTTGCGCAAAGCATCAGAGCTTTTATATGTTTCGGTTTCAGCATTAAGTCGTACTCTCTCGGGTCTTGAGGATGAACTTGGATGCCAGTTATTCAATAGATCACAGGGAAGACTTTACTTAAATAAAAATGGACGAAGGTTATTAGAATACGCCAACACAATTTGCGATATCATAAATGAAGCAACTAACGAATTAAGCAGCAATACGCTTTCGAAGCAGAAATATTCAAAGACAAACATTCTGTCATTTCATAGTTATCCTTTATGGATTGTTTTCGATAAGTATAACGCCCCAAATATGATCGAATATCAAACGCTAACCTACGACAAAAATGCTGTTAACTCTTCTACAGACTGCCTACTGAATGAAACCGTTGATTTTATTATTGAGTATGACGATAGCTTAGATGAATCATTAAGAAAAAGCTTAAGTTCTTACCATATTTATGATGAAATTCTTACAATATGGGTAAAAAAAGATAATCCCTTAGCATTATCGAATAATATTTCCTTGCGTGAATTATCCGATATGAGTTTTGTTTTGCCGCAAAATTATGCATATTGGCTTGAATTATTACAGGAATATATCAATAAGCGTCTTAACTCAATACATTTTACAGAAAACCTTATTTTTGAAAAATCTATACCGAATTTCACTGATCCCATAATCTGTGGAATTTCGTCCAAAACAATACAAGAGGCATCCGGCGATTCTGGTTATAAAATAATAACCGTTCATGATTTTAAACCGCGTGCTGTCAGCTTGTGGTATTTGCCCGAAAATGAAGAATTGGCGCAACCGCTGATAGAAAATATTATGCGGTTTAAATGAAAATACGCATTGCATTTTCTGACCCGGGCAGCTTGTGAAGAAAAACATACAATATGCCCGGGTCAGGGAGTAACGAAAAAATATAATAAGGACAGGTCTCCGTAAAACGGCTTATATAAGCCGAAAAACAAGACCTGTCCTCTTGAAATTCTCTTAAATTTGCCTACCTTCTGCGGCTGCCTCCGCCGAAGATGAGCAGCAGTCTTAACAGCTGCGCCAGTGAGACCAGCAAAGCCGCAACATAGGTCAGCGCCGCGGCGGAAAGCATTTTTTTCGCTTCCGGCAGCTCATACGATGCCAGCGCGCCGCTTTCATCAAGGGCGGTCACTGCTCGCGCCGAAGCGTTGAATTCTACCGGCAGTGTGATCAGCTGGAATACGCAGACCGCGCCGAAAAAGATTATCCCGATCAAAAACAGCGATTTATAGTTGAAAATCAGCCCCAAAAATATCAGCGGCCATGAGAGCATCGAGCCTATCTGCGTGACGCCGATGATAGAGGTGCGCAGCTTTACCGGCGCGTAGCCCTGCGCATACTGTACGGCGTGCCCCGCTTCATGCGCGGCTATGCCGACGGCGGCGATACTGCTTTCGCCGTATACGCCCGCGGAAAGATGTATCGTGTTGTCGCGGGGGTCGTAGTTATCCGTAAGCTCACCGGAGATCGCGTCAATATTAACATTACTCACCCCGTTGAGGCGCAGCACCGCCGCTGCCGCGTCTGCGCCGGTGAGGCCGCTTTCCACCGCCCGCTGCGAAAAGCGCCTGTAAGCTGATTTTACTTTTATCTGCGCGTACAAAGCCAGCAGCACGGCAGGCAGAACAAATATAAGATAAGTATAGTCTATTCCGTAGTAGCCCATAGTTTTCTCCTTTTCATTAACTGCTATTATAAATGCTTACTGTTAATTATAAATTAAACCCGCATTAAATATATTTTAATTAAGGCGGATAAAAATTATGTATGTAAAAAAACAGCAGACGGAAAAGGCACGGGAAGCTGAAAGCGATGGGCGTGTACTTTTGCGGGCACTGCCGGCACTGGCGCTGGCGGCTTATTTTGTAATCGAGCCGGCCCGTATCGCCGCCGACGCTTTGGCGGCGGCGCGGCTGTGGGCGGTAAGCGTTCTGCCGGTAATGTTTCCTTTTTTTGCCGTGGCGAATTATCTGCGGCTTACCGGCGCCTGCGCGCTGCTGCGTTTTCGGCGTGTTTCTGGCGCCGTTGGTTTTGCCGCGGCTGTATCGTTCATGGCCGGTACTCCGGTCGGCACAAAAACGGTGTGTGCTCTTTACCGCGATAATGCCCTCAGCCGCCGACAGGCGCAGATACTGCTCAGCTTGTGCGCCAATGCCGGGCCGATGTTTGTAAGCGGCACGCTCGGCTTTGCTTTCTTCGGCAGCGGCAAGGCCGCAGCTCTCCTCTTGGCGGCAAATTACCTTTCCTGTTTCGGCGCGGCCGCAATTACCGCTGCTTTGCTGCCGGCCGAAAAAAACCGCTCCGGTTCTCCTCATGCGGCAAAAATGACGGCGGTCGCGGCGATTCCCGCCGCCGTAACCGACGCTGCTGCTGCCGTGATAAGGGTGGGGGCGTATCTGATATTATTCGCGGTCATCGCCGGCCTTGTAACGTTTCCGCTGCCGCCCGGCAGCGCTGCTGCTGCGGCGCTGAGCTCCTTTTGGGAGCTGACCGGCGGCGAAAAGCTAATTTCCGCTTTTTTCTCGCAGACACCACGCGGTGCGCTGACGGCTGCTGCGGCGGCACTGGGCTTTTCGGGTATGTGTATTATTTTGCAGTGCGCCGATTATATAAACGAAACCGACCTGAGCTTTAAGCTTTTCATTTTCGGCAAGTGCGTGCAAACACTGCTGGCCGCGGCGGCAGGTGCCATATTAAGTTTTTGTTTTTTTTGATGTTTCCGCCGCTTATTATGGTATTATGTGCCTATGGATATAAGAACGGCTCTTTCGCGCTCGGCGGCGGCTCTGCGGGCTGCCGGTGACGATACCGCGCGGCTGGACAGCTACCTTCTTTTGGCTTCGGCATTGGGCCGGGATAAAACTTTTTTATACGCACATCCTGAATACGGGCTGCCGCCGGAGGCGGAGTCGCTTTTCAGCGCTTATACCGCCCGCCGCGGCGCGCATGAGCCTTTGGCTTATATCATCGGCGAGAAGGAATTTTATTCACTGCCGTTTAAGGTCAACTCGGGCGTGCTCATTCCGCGGCCCGACAGCGAGTGCGTCGTTGACGCCGCGCTGGCTTTCGTCGGGGGCACGAGCCCTGTGCAGCTTTTGGATATGTGCTGCGGCAGCGGCTGCATCGGCATAGCCGCAGCGGTGAACAACGAAAATATCACCTGCACGTTTGCCGATATTTCCGACGGTGCCCTGGCCGTATGCCGTGAGAATATCGTGCGTCACGGCTTAAACGAGCGCTCGCGGACGGTGCGAAGCGACCTTTATGACGCTTTGCCCGATGGCTTTTTCGATATCATCACCGTAAATCCGC
Organism: uncultured Lachnospiraceae bacterium; assembly: GCA_964541445.1. Classification (GTDB taxonomy): domain Bacteria; phylum Bacillota; class Clostridia; order Eubacteriales; family Anaerofustaceae; genus CAZIQU01. The sequence continues at coordinate 5,694 of CAZIQU010000005.1, forward strand.
CTTATGTGAGTGAAAGCGAATATGCCGGATTGTCTGAGGACATCAAGGCTTATGAGCCGGTAATGGCATTGACAGGCGGGAGTGACGGGTTGGATATTTACCGTCGGCTGGCGAGCGGAAGCGCCGCGCATATGCGTTCGGGCGGGGTGATCATCATGGAAATAGGCTGTACGCAGGCGGAGGCGGTAACGCAGCTCTTTACCTCGGCCGGTTTCGGCGATGTGAAAACTCAGAAGGATAACGCCGGGCGCGACCGCGTAATCACGGCGGTGAAAGGATAAAGGATACAAATTATGAGAGTTATAGCGGGAGATTACCGGGGGTATCGGCTTACTTCACCGAAGGGTGATGAAATACGCCCGACCTCTGACCGGATAAAGGAAAACATGTTCAATGTGCTGCAAAACTATATTTTCGGCGATACGCGCTTTCTCGACCTCTTTGCCGGAACGGGCGCTGTCGGCATAGAAGCGCTCAGCCGCGGCTGTGAACGGGTGACCTTTGTTGACAGCGGCAGGCAGGCCGGTGCGCTCATTGCCGAAAATACCGCCAAACTGAAATGCCCGCAGAAGATAAAGATAGTACGCAGCGACGTCGAACGATTTTTGATTGCATCGCGTGACGAATATGATATAATATTCCTGGATCCGCCATATGCCGACAAAAATACGGACAAGCTTATGGATGTGATATTCCGGCGCGGGCTGCTTGCTCCCGGCGGAGTGGTCATCACCGAAAAAGCCGTCAGTCCGGTTTATGACGGCGAGTTTTATGACATGTTCCGCGAACAAAAATATTCGCTCACTACGGTAAGGTATTACAGGGTCAAAAATGGACAATAACTTTAATGAAGCGATATATCCGGGCAGCTTTGACCCGATCACCCGCGGCCATTTGGATATCATCAGGCGCAGTGCCAAGGTATTCGACCGCGTACATGTAGTCTGCATGGTAAATCAAAGCAAGAAATACGCTTTTTCGCTGGAGGAGCGGATGGACATGATCCGCCGTACGTTGGACGGCCTGGGCGATAAGGTAGTAGTTGACAGTTTTTGCGGTTTGCTGGTCGATTATTGTGAGCGGCAGAAGATATATACCGTGATCAGAGGCCTGCGGGCGCTGACCGATTTTGATTATGAGTTTCAGATGGCGCTTACCAACAGAAGGCTCAACGATAAGGTGGACAGCGTACTTTTTGTAACCGGCAACAATTTTTCTTATATCAGCAGCAGTATGGTAAAAGAGATTGCTTCATATCACGGTGATGTAAGCTTTATGGTAGAGCCGTATGTGGAGAAAAAGCTGTCGGCTCTCTACAATGACGGAGGAAATAAATGAAGATATACGAGATCATCGACAAAATGCAGTTCGAGATAGAAAACGCTTCCGGCGTGCCGCTGACAAACAAGTTTATGTTTGATAAGGATGAAATGCTCGATATGCTTGACGACCTGCGCGAAGCGGTGCCCGAAGATGTAAAGGCCGCCAAGGTCGTGCGTGAGGAAGAGCTGCGCATCAAGCAGAGCGCTCAGCGCGAGGCCGCCAATGTAATAAAGGAAGCGCGCGAGACCAAGCAGCATCTCATTGAGGAAAATAATATCACAAAAAACGCCCGCGACGAAGCCGATGCCATCGTGCAGGACGCCAAGGCCGAAGCCAACAGGCTGAAGCTCAAGGGGCTGGAATATGTGGCCGCCATAATCGACAATACTCAGTCCGGCTTGAAGGAAGCCGTTAAACTGCTTGAGGAAAATAAGAACGAGCTGAAGGGCCGTCACCCCGGTACGGTCGGCGGACGGGAACAGAAATAATATTTTACCGCTGATAAACTTCCTGCAACGGAAGTTTTTTAGCATAAGGGAAATTTATGGATCGCAGCGAGACCCACGATTTATATCACGAATACAACCCGGCGCGTGAATTCCCCCTGGCTCACAGCGCGCAGGATGCCGCCGGAGCTGAAGGCGGGACGAAAAACATTTTAAAAACGCTGAAATACGCGGTAGCCGTCATCGGCACCGCGGCGGTAGTTGTGCTCGCTTCCGGTACGCGTATCGGCTGCACGCTGCGCGCCGCCGACGCCACGGAGGCTTCGGTACAGGTTGATGTGATAACGGCTGACAGCGACAGTGATAACTATTATTATACTCTCAGCGAGACCGGCGGCGGCGTTATTGTCGGCGGGCAGGATATTGCCTCAGGGCGAAGCCTTCTTGTCTTTTCTGCGCTTTCGCCGCAGACCGAGTACCGTCTTTCTTTTTATTCGCATTCACAGTCCGGTGGCGACGCGGTAGCGGGTTTTTATTTTACAACGGCAGCGGCCGGCAGCGGTACTGATCTGCCCGCCGGCGGCGCGGAGCCCGCAGGCGGTGACGGCGGCGATATCAAAACGGTTGACGACGGCGGTGACGATGAAAAACCGGAAGAAGTGCTTACCGGCCCCGAGGCGCGGTTAACGCTCAATACAAACGCGCTGCCGCTTTCGGGCAGAGCCGTTGTCACGGCAAACGACGCTGAGATACTCGGCGGCACGCTGTACCTTGACAATGCTTATTTTTCCACTGTTACGGCGGAGCAGCTCATCGCCGGTTATTCTTTCCGCGTCAGCGATACGACTTACGGGCTGCGCACCTTCAGGCTGGCGGTCAATTACCGTCTCGGTACAGTCGAAGATACGCTTACGGTGATCAAGGTCGGCGGCATTGAGGCGCCGCAGGCTGCCGCTGCGGTGATGCCCTCAGTCAGCTCCTTTACCCACAGCAGCGACGGTTTCTTTGCTGTCGTAGCGCTTAACGATATTTCGGCATCTTCGTTTACCGCCAACAACGCGGCCGCGGTCGCTGACGGAATTGTGGATTTGACTATGACGCTGGACGGCACGGCGGCTGCCGCCACCGCCGGCGGCAGCGACGGCAGCGCTACTTTATACTATTCTCCGGGAGCGGAGCTTTCCGTCGGTACCCATAACGCCGTGCTGACGGTGACATACAGCTACGGCGGCGCGGTGCAGACACTTACATCACAGCTCACCGTGGAAACAGTCGCCTTTGAAATAGAAAGCTTCAGTGCCGTGTACGGCGGCGGCAGTGACACGACTTTCACCTTCGGTTATGCGATCAACGGTGTGACTTTTGTTTCGGGAAATATCGAGGTCGGCGGCGGAGCTATCTATAATATCACGCTTACCGCCGCTGATTTTGCCGCCGGCAGCGCCACCCTGGCTGCGGCCGTGGCACCGGGCGAGCCCGCCGCAATATACCTGACCATGTCGGACGGAAATACCTATCAGTCAAGCTGTACGGTAACATCGCCGTAAGTGCGTGCGTGGGTATTGTTATATATGTTGAAATATACTTAATAGCTGATAACGGGGTAAAAACATGGAAAAAAGATCCAAAAGAATCGTCAGAGTAATCGTACTTATCATTTTATTCGCGGTGCTTATCAATCCGCAATGGCTTTTCTTCCTGCCGGAAAGCACACGTTTGGCAATAGCGCAGAAGGTGGCGCTTACCTTCGGCTCAAGCGGCCTGGAGGTCGACGGCTTTTCGCTGAACCTGCCAAAGCTGATAACGCTGGCTGCTGTGATTGTGCTGCTGTGGCTGATACAGACAGCGGCTGATTTTATTATCGGCAACATAAAATATAAAAATAACCGCAGTAAAACAGTGGCTAACCTGATGCAGAGCATAATTAAATACCTCATCGTTATCATCGGGGTAATCTGGGGGCTTTCGGTGCTGGGTGTCAATACCGCCGCGGTATTTGCCAGTTTGGGGGTCGTCAGCCTTATCATCGGCTTTGGCGCGCAAAGTCTTATTGAGGATATAATCACCGGTATTTTCATCATCTTTGAGGGACAGTACAGCATCGGCGATGTGATAATTTTAGGCGATTTTCGCGGTACGGTCACCAAGATAGGCGTGCGTACGACTTCCATCGAAGACGCCGGCGGCAACGTGAAGATCGTCAACAATTCCGATATACGCAATATGCAGAACCGCTCGCTGCGGCCTTCGGTAGCCATTTGCGATGTCGGCATCTCGTACAGTGAGAGCATACCCCGTGTGGAAGAGGTTCTTAAAGCGAATATGCCGAAGGTGCAGAGCAAATATCCCGAATATTTTCTCAATGTGCCGCGTATGGTCGGCGTGCAGGAGATCGGCGCCTCTTCGGTGGTGCTGCGCATTTTGGCCGATGTAAAGGAAGACAATATCTTCATGGCGCAGCGTATGCTCAACCGTGAGGTGAAGCTTATCTTTGACGAAAACGATATCGAGATTCCGTTCACGCAGATAGTTCTGCACAACTGAAAACAGCTGCCCTTCGGTGTGCTTTAAGCTGACAGGCGGCTTGCCCGCCTGTTTTTTTTGCTGCATTTTAATTATTGACCGATCATTTTATGCCCAAAGGCGCCGGCGGGCTGATAGCGGCGCTCGCGGGCGATTAAGCGAATTTTAATGCGTCAAAATGCGCCTAAAAGCTTTTACGGTGCTATAATCGGCAAAGGTTGGGAGGGAAAACGATTGAAAAAAACAATAGTGATTATGATATGTCTGCTGTCGCTGGTTTCATTCTGTGCCTGCGGCGGCAACGATAACAGCGGCAGCAGCAGCGGCGGCACCGATACTGCCGAAAAAGCCGATGAGCAGACAGCCGCCGTGCTGAGCTCACTGCTTGCCGAGGCGGCGGAAAATTACCGGCCCGGTACGGCCGGCAGCTCGCTTGCCGAAATAAAAGCCGCAGCATCACTGCTCAGCTGGTACAGCGAAAACACGCCGAATGAGGAGACGGTTCGTACGGGCGCGAAAATTTTTTATGATTCTCTCGACAGCGACGGCGTGGAGCTCTTCCGCGAACAGCTGACGGGGCTCGGCGCTGCGGCGCAGCAGCTATGCGGCGACAATGCCGCCGAAATGCTTTCATCGGCAGGCTGTGAAGTGCCGGAAACGCCATGGAACAGCGATGATGCCGCGGCGCTTTTTGATGCCGTCAGCGCGGTATTTGCCGAATAGCCGCCGCACAAGACTTCAGCGGCCGGCGCTTTGCGCGCCGCGCCGAAGTCTTGTGCTTTATTTTTTTATCACAGTATGATAAAATTAATAAACAAAGCACGGAGGTGACGGTATGTATAAATCTGATATTACGGAAGAACAGGCGCTGGCCTGTTTCAACAGCGGCATAGACTGCTCGCAAGTGGTTTTCGGTGAAATGGCGGAGCAGTTGGGAATAGATAAAAAAACAGCGCAGGATATAGCCGCGGTTTTCGGCGGCGGTATGATGCACGGCAGCGTCTGCGGCTGTGTCAGCGGCGCATATATGGCCATAGGGCTGCGATACGGCCAGTCCGGCGGCAGTGCCGCTCAGCGCAAGGAACTGATGATGAAGAAAAAAGCGGAATTTGAGCAGGCTTTCTGCGCTGAATTCGGCAGCATAAACTGCTGCGATATACTCGGGCATAAAATACCCGAGGATATGCCGGAAATTTTAGCGGCAAAGCTTTTTGAGACTACCTGCGCTCCGGCGGCGGTATTGGCCTGCAATATTCTTGCGGATATGTTCAACTCGTAATTTTACGCTGAAAAAGCCTATCGCAATATGCCGCAGCCGTATGTACAGGCAGCTGTCTGACAAAAGGAGTTTGCATGAAAAAAGTAATCGAAGAATTTAAAAAATTTGCGCTGCGCGGCAATGTGATCGACTTGGCCGTCGGCATCGTGATCGGCGCGGCCTTTACGGCTATCGTCACTTCACTGGTGAATGATATAATTTCACCGCTCATCGGTTTGCTGGTGAAGGTGGATTTTTCCGAGCTGGCGCTGACAATCGGCGATGTGAGCATAAAATACGGCGCGTTTATCATGGCCGTGATAAACTTTTTTATCGTTGCTGTCGTTCTTTTCAGCGTGGTGAAAGCGATAAACGGGCTCAGTGCGCTGGGGCGCAAAAAGGCTGATGATACGCCGTCTCAAACCAAAAAGTGCCCTTATTGTCTCAGCGAGATACCGCGTCAGGCGACACGTTGTCCGCACTGCACATCGGAATTGAAGAATTAGCTTTTATGTTTATTTACAGATCCAGCCCGGGTCTGTTTTCTTTACAGTACGAATACCAGACGCCGGTCTCAATAAGCTCTTCGCGGGCCAGCTCACGGCATAGCTTTTCTATATCGATATTTTTCTCTTCTATACGCATAGCCGCCAGTTCATAAAGGGCGGCTCTTTTTTCGTGATCCTCGCTTTTACGGTCAAGCGAGAGGCGGTCGTAATAGCCGGAAAAGAACAGCGCCGCCGCAGAAACTACGCCGAGGGCGATCTTAAACAGCCCGCGCACTGTTACCTGCTGCCCGGGGTGCATCATAAGCAGGCGGCGCAGCGCCGCGGTGGGTATTTCCGCCGCCATAAAGTCAGGATATATAAATTCCAAGGCAAATATCAAAATGAATGTCCCTGCGGAAAGCGCCGTGAGGATATTGCAGATCTTTTCTTTCTTTTGTAAGGCGCAGCCGGAGCTGTCGGCAGCGCGCCGGTGATAGCGGAGCTGGTCGTCGATCCATTCTTCCTTTATTCTTGCCGGCGATATTTCCGCGGGCTCAATGTGCCCGATGAGCAGCGAGGCTGTCGCCTCGCGTATCCACAATGACTCATATCTTTGCGTCCAGGAAAACATATCGCAGACATTATCGGTACAGCCGCACAGCATATAATTTTTTTCAGCGCGCAGCGCTTCGGAAAGCATGCGCCAAAGCATATATTCGCCGTGAAAGGCCTTGCGTTTTTCGTTGGCGAGAACCATGCCCGCCGCCGTGAGCAGCAGCGCGTAGACCGGCAAAAAAACATTCGACTCGAATTCATCGTACATCAGCAGCGCCAGTACCAGTGCCGAGCATAAAAAGGCCATGCTCAGCAGTGTGACCCGGTAAGCGCGCTGCCGGCCGAGAGCCAGCACGTCCGCGCGCTCGTAAACGGCGGTAAGCTTTTTGCCGACGGCCGGCGGTTCGGCGGCCGCGGCGGCAGCATACGACTGCGCCAGACGGCTGTTGGCTTTATCTATGGCCCGCAGTGAGTTTTCCGCCGGTACGCTGCCGGCCTGCAGTACTGTCTCGGAAAACGGCTCGACCGCGCAGCGGCCGCGCCGCGCAGCACCGATGTGGATAACAGCGGCGCTGCGCTGTGAAAGCACGGCGCCGCCGTGTTCGGGGTGAAGCATGAATCCCACGGCCTCCGCCGTGCCGCAGCCGTCCGCTCTGCCCGCGTATCCGTCCCAAAGAGCCAGCAGCAGCTGCGAATGTTCGGCCATATATATTCCGGCCTGCCGGTAAAAGCGGTCGCGCGGCTCGCCCGGCATGACTGCTTCGTTATTTACGGCGAACACCTCATAAGCGGCAGAAAGTACGGCGTCAAAACGCGATGCTTCGTCCGCGCTGAAGTCCTGCCGGTAGTCATCACGCGCCATCGGCAGTGCGCATATCAACGGTATATTTTCTTCGATGGCGGCTTCCGCGCAGAGTATGTCGGCGCCGGCGGCGCATGAATTCAACATAATGACCGGCGAATTAAAATAAGTGTTTTTTATTATCCGCAGTCGGTTTTTTACCGTTTCTTTCAGGCGCGCCGTCTCGGCGGCTTCAATGTCGCGGTGGCCGGTAACACCGACCACTATCGGTATTTTGTTTTGATCGTACATGGGTTTCTCCGTAAAAAGATGCTGTTAATGCCCGAACTGTAATAAAAAAGCCGCACTTGCTTATATGCTCATGCCGCTTGGCTTTTACTCCCCAATATAGGGCGTGACTATCGGTTTGCCGTACGCGTCCAAAAGCGGCGTCAGTCCGCCGCCGTAGCCGCTGGAACGATAGAGGTAATTTACACCGGTAACGTTATCCACTATTATTTCATATCGTGGCGAAAAGCCCTGCGTATATAATACCTGAAATCTTTTATCCATAACGTTTATTCCTTATTTATCATGTTATTTCTGTTCACGCAGATAGGCAGCCGTGCGGCTTACGCCTTCGGAAAAAGTATAACGGGGCGTAAAGCCGGTATCCTTTTTTAATGCGGAAATATCGAACCATTCTTTATTGTAGGTAAGCCCGTCCTCAGCGCGTGTGCCGATACCGTCGGGGCTGTTTGGCGCGATAATATCGCGGGTCTCGGTCAGATAATCGCGCAGCAGGCGAGATGAGCCGCTGCCGATGAAGTATTCGTCGTCGGTAAGCTCATTCACTGCCAGCAGTGAAAGCGCGTAGGCCGTGTCCCTTATGTAGAGAAAATCGTACGGCTGGGCGGCCGAGGAAAATTGCGGCGCTTCGCCGTTGACAAAGGCCTTGATGGCGTAATCGAGGATATTGCCGGTATTGTTGCCCTCTCCGAAGGTATTCGCCAGACGGCACCAGATGAATTTCATTTTGCTCTCAACAGCTTCAATGCGTAAAAGCTGCTTGGCGAAGTCTTTGGCCAGCGTATATTTCATGGTCGGCGGATAAATGCGTTTTTCCGTCTGCATCGGTATGAGAAATTCCGAAACTGTGCCCGAGGCGATGAATTTGTCGCAGTGCAGCGTATCGGCGAATTTAAATGCGGCCAGTGCGTCTTTGATGTTTTCCGTCTGCACGCCGAGATCGGCCCGTGCCGGGCCGGCGTTGCCGCCCCACGCCAGGTGATAAAACGCGGCGATATCCTCATCGGCAAGCTCGTCCCAAAGGGAGGCCAGCCTGTCGAGCGGACATTCATATATTTCGGTATTTTTATGGTTTCTTATCTCATCGCTGAGCTTGGTCTCATCGCGCACAATGGCGGCGACGCGCATATCCTCGGTAAGGAATTCCTCAATAAGCGCTTGACCGATAAAACCGGAAGCCCCGGTGATAACTACCGTTCTCACTTCATTTTTACCGCCCTTTTATAAAATCCGTGTTTCACTATGCACCAGACGGCTCTGATTCCGTCTTTGAATTTTACTTTTTTCCCTTCGGCCGCGGTGCGCGGCTTGTATGATATCGCTACTTCGGCAAAACGCGCTCCGGCGGCGGCGGCTTTCGCTGTCACCTCCGGCTCAAAGCCGAAGTCGTTTTCTGTAAGGTCGATTTTCTGCAGCAGGGGTGTGCGAAAAGCCTTGTAGCAGGTCTCCATATCGGTGAGTGAAAGCCCGGTGAACAGATTGGAGAGCCGGGTTAGAAATATATTGGCGCCTTTGTTGCCGAAATCGGGATTATCACCGCGCAAAAGGCGCGAGCCGTAAACTGCATCGGCTTCACCGCGCAGGAGGGGCGCCAGCAGCAGCGGGTATTCCTGCGGATCGTATTCGTAGTCGGCGTCCTGAATAACGGTTAAATCGCCGGTGGCGGCCGCTATTCCGCGGCGAACCGAATAGCCCTTGCCCATATTTTCTTCGTTATATAATACTTTTACGCCTAAAGGCTCTATCTCATTTTTCAGTATATCGCGGGTGCCGTCGTCAGAGCAATTATCCACGATGATTATCTCTTTGTTCTTTACCGGCGAAGCCTGTACGCGGGCGGCGATACCGGCGATGGTTTTTGCTTCATTGTAGCACGGTATCACTACCGAGAGAGTATATTCCTTAATATCAGCGGCGTTTATCATACCGCTATTATACAATAACCGGCGGCGGTTACAGCAAAATAAAAAATAATATGGGCAAAGACTGTACATATAGCGGCAAATGTCGTTTGTTTTGACAGGGCAGAGGCACTGTATATTGTCATCGAAAGAAAGCCGCATTATAATGCCGGTGTAATCAGGAGGATTGTTTAAATGACTGAGCTTAATAAAACAGCCAAAACAGTGAAATGGCTGTGGCTGATATTTTCTTCTTTAATAATTGTCGTCGGTGTATTCGCGCTGATCAAGCCGCAGGCGGCACTTTCCACTATGGCCTGGATAATCGGGCTTTTGCTGCTGGTATCCGGCATATGCTACATAATTTTTGCCTCGGCGGTAAGGATAATTCCCGGCTCGGGGTGGATACTTTTTGACGGCATAGTGACTGTGCTGCTTTCGTTCTTCGTATTCAGAAACAATACGCTTACGGCCGGAGTCATACCGTATATTTTTGCCATGTGGATCATCTATTCCGGCATACAGAAATGCATCTGCGCCTTTGAGTTTCGTCGTCTGTATGTCGGCGGCTGGGGCTGGCAGCTGGCCTGCGGCGCGCTGTGCGTCATATTGGGACTGATAACTGCGTCAAACCCGCTGGCCGGCATCGTCAGTACCGCGGCCTTTGTGGGCTGGTCGCTGATAATCTACGGTGTTTCCGCGGTAACGCTCTGGTACAACGTCAACAGCGTTATCAGGCAGGTGAAAAAGAAAGAGATAGAAATATAACGCGGAGTAAAAAACAGCGCCGATCTGTTTTTTATACGGCCGGAGACGATCAGCTTCTAAAAAGCCGGTCATCTCCGGTTTTTGTATAAATTTATTTTACGGGCGGAAAGCAGATCTTCATCGTTGTACCTTTGCCGGGCTCGCTTATCAGGCTGACCCGGGCATTATGGCAGGCTGCGGCGTGCTTTACAATCGAAAGACCCAGCCCGGTGCCGCCGTTCTCACGTGAGCGGCTCTTGTCGGCGCGGTAAAAACGCTCAAAGACCCTGTCCTGCGCTTCCGAGGGTATGCCGATACCGTCGTCGGTCACGCTGAGTACCGCTCCGTCACCTTCGGCCGCGACATTTATTTTTACGCTGCCGCCGCGATGATTGTACTTGACGGCGTTATCCACCAGATTGAATACAATTTCATACAACAGCTGTCGGACTCCGTCCACCGTGACATCGTCGCCGCTCAGCTCGATGCTTACCCCGCGGCTGTCGGCCTCGCCGCGCAGCGCTTCGGCGGCTTCCGCCGCCGTTTGCGTCAGTGATACTTTTTCGTAAGGCATCGCCGCGCCCTCATCAAGCTGCGAAAGTCTGATGATATCATTGATAAGCGCCAGCAGCCTTTGAGCGGAGGCGTGTATGTCGCCGGCAAAGCGCGCCGTATCCTCCGGACGCGCCAGTCCGTTCTCTATCAGCTCCGCCGCCCCCATTATAGCCTGCAGCGGCGTTTTCAGCTCATGCGATACATTGGCCGTAAATTCGCGGCGCTGCTGCTCCGCCATGGTCTTCTGCGTTATATCGAAAGCGATAATGCACACTCCGGCGGTCTTCGCCGCCGATACTACCGGCGCGGCGTTTATCTGATAGACCTTATCGGCCTCTTTCTTCTCATATTCGCCGCGGCTGCCCGACATGGCCGCCTGCACCAGCTTCTGCATATCGGCGCTTCTGTCTACGGTGAGAATATTCTCGCCGCGGCATGAGTCATCGGCGGCGAAAAGAGTCAGCGCGGCCTTGTTTATGCTCAGTATCTCGCCATTCTCTCCCAGCAGTATCAGCGCCTCCGTCATATTGTCGGTGACCGCCGTAAACTCGTCCTGACGGCGGCACAGTTCATCGGCGCGGTTCTTCAGCTCACGCTGCTGCCGTTCTATCTTGCCCAGCATCGGCGCCAGTTCGTCGTAGACGTCATTCTCCAGAGGCTTATCCAAATCGACGTCATTAAGCTCGCCGACGATCTTTTTCGAGAGCTGCCCGGCAATGACCGCCGCCAGCACAACGGCCAGAAGCAGCACGATAAAGAACGGCTGCGCCATGCCCAAAAGCAACGTCAGCACCGTGTACTGGTTCACCGAAACCCGCAGCACCGTGCCGTTGACAAGCCGTTTGGCCATATAGATGGTCTTTTCGGCCATAGTCGCCGAGATGCGCTCACTTTCGCCGCTGCCGGAGGAAAGCGCTTCCTGTATTTCCTCACGGTCGGCGTGGTTTTCCATCGTGCCGGCATCGGCCTCATTATCGTAAAGCACAGTACCGTCGGCCGCCACCAGCGTAAAGCGGTATCCGGCGGCATCCAGTCCGTCGAAATAGGCGATGCCCTCGTTTTCCACGGCGTGCGCCGCCAGCTCGGTTTGGGTGCGCAGCATATCGCGCTGCATGGCGGTAAAATATTCGTAAAGCACGCCCAATATAATGATCATACAGGCCAGCAGCACCGCCGTGGCCACCGTAAATATAGAACGGAATATCCGTTTATGCATCATTTTTTATCCTCCTCCGCCCGGTAACCTACGCCGCGTACCGTGCCGATAATACTGCCGCATGCGCCCAGCTTCGCGCGCAGTGAGCGTATATGCACATCT
>CAZIQU010000006.1:0-6877 GCA_964541445.1 uncultured Lachnospiraceae bacterium
CCCTCACCATGGCTACGCGCTGTTTTTGCCCGCCGGAGAGGCGGCGCGGGTATTCATCGCGTTTGTCGGCCAGCCCTACACGCGCCAGCAGTACCTCGGCGGCGGCGACGGCTTCATCGCGCGCAATCTTTTTTTCGAGCATCGGCGCGAGAATGATATTTTCCAAAACCGTCATGTGCGGAAAAACATTGAAGCTTTGAAATACCATGCCGATCCGACGGCGGCAGGCGTCGGTTTCTTTTTTGCCGCGCATGGCGCTTATCTCCTTGCCGTCAAAAAATATCCGGCCGCCGGAGGGATTCTCCAGCAGATTGAGACAGCGCAGAAATGTACTTTTGCCGCCGCCGGATGGGCCGATTATGCACACGGCCTCCCCGCGTTTTATCTGTGCGGTGATTCCCTGCAAGACTTTAAGCTGACCGAAATTTTTGGTAAGCCCCTCTGTTTTTATGATATAATCAGTCACTTAACTTTAATCTCCTCTCCAAAAGCGAGGATACGCTTGAAAGTACATAGGTAACGATAAGGTAGATAGCGGCTACAATCACCAGCGATTGCAGCGGCAGAAATGTTGTGGATTGAAGGTTTTGTAACTGGTCATAAGCTCACCTACAAAGAATACCGAAGCCAGCGAGGTCTCTTTTATCATCTGAATGAATTGATTAGCCAGCGCCGGCAAAATATTCTTTATCGCCTGCGGCATAATGATGCGGCTCATGGTATGCAGGTCGCTCAACCCCAAACTCTTGGCGGCTTCCCGCTGCCCGTCATCCACGGCGCTGATGCCGCTTCTGATGATCTCCGCTATGTAGGCTGAGCTGTTTACGACCAGCGCGGCCAAAATACAGGCGGTATCCGAAAGCTCTATGGGTGAGATCTTCGGCAGCCACAGCCAGAAGAAATACAGCTGCAGAAGCACGGGGGTACCGCGCAGCAGCTCGGTATATATACCGGAAACGATGCGCAGCGGCGCACAGCGGCTCATTTTCATAAGCGCTACCAGAATACCCAGCGCCGTACCAAGACTTACGGTTACCGCTGCCATCCACAGCGTGCCGCCCAGCCCCCTCAGAAATACGAAGTAATATTTTTCCCACAGTCTGACGATCTTTTCCATTCGGAAGTACACCTGTCTTCTTTATTTTTATACGTTTGCTGCTTTATCAGTTGACGGAGAGCCCCAGCGTTTTGGCATACTGCACATATTCGTCGTACCACGCGTCTATCTGACCGCTCTCGCGCAGCTCGGCGATACACTCGTTTACAAATTGTGTCAACTCATCCTCGCCCAGCGGCATGCCTACGCGCACGCCGGCGGTAGATTCGTCAATGGTAAAGGCGAAGCCTTCGGCTATGGCCAGACCCGCTTCCGGATTGGCTTCAATGTATAGTTTGGCGTTTTCTATGGCGCAGGCGCAGGCGTCCGCCTTGCCCTCCTGTACCATCAAAAATCCGTCCGGCATGGCGGAAACGAGCTTAAGCTCGGCATAGGCCGGTATCTGCGAAAGCACGAAGCTCTCCTGCACGGAGCCGCTCTGCGTCACAATCACCGCATCTTTAAGTGCAGCGGCGTCGCTGTACAGGGCGGCGTTCTCGCTGCGCACCAGCAGCCCATAGCTTTCGTTGCCGAAATAATAGCCGTCGGAAAGGTTCATGGCGGCAGCGCGTTCTTCGCTGTAAGCCAGCGCCGAGATAGCCATATCATATTTGCCCTCGGTGATGGATGTGAGTACCGCCGAGAATTCCAGCGGCACGATCTGCAGCTCTACGCCCAGCTTATCGGCAATGTAGCGCGCCAGTTCGATATCCATACCGACATATTGATCATCGCCGGTCTTGTTCGGATCAATGAATTCGTTCGGCACCCAGTAGGGCTCGGTGGCTACCTGCAGGTACCCGCGTTCTTTTATCTGTTCAAGTCGGCTGACGGTTTCTTCTTTTTTGCCGCCGCAGCCGGATGCGCTCAGCAGAAGCAGCGCTGTCAGTAATAAAGCTGTTATTTTTTTCATAAATTTATATCCCCCGAAAAATTATTGTTTATATGATAAACGAAAAAAAACGCCGCGTCAATGATTTAGCGTGATAAAGTGCTAAAGTGAACAAAAAAATAAAGCTATTGCCATTATAAAGGGAAAAAAGCTTAAAAATACCACTGTAAACTGGATCTGTCACACCAAATAAAAAAATGCTCAGCTATCGGCAACAAAACAAACCTTCGCTTAATGCTGTTCGTAACCGTGTATAAGCAAACACATAAATATCCGTAATTGATGACATCAGGGGAAATATATCATTCAACGATTATATCTTTTGCCGTACACCGGGCAGGCCGAAGATTTTTATTGCCCGCAGCGCCATACACGGCCATAAAAAACCAAAGCCTGTCAGTTTTCTTTTTTCAGTTTTGCGAGCGCCTCATTAAGGTCTGCCGGCATCTCGCAGGTGATCTTCAGCAGACTGCCGTCATACCAAAGTGTCAGTGATGTTTCTCCGCAGTGCAGAAACTGACGCGAAAGAGCATATTTTCGCTTGAAGGCTTCATTTACGGCGCGATCGCCGTATTTGCCGTCCATTACCACCGGGTAACCCATATGCGCCAGCTGCGCTCTTATCTGGTGCTTGCGGCCGGTTATCAGTTTTATATCGGTAAGGGTGTAATCGCCTATATATTCCGCCGGTGTGAATACCGAACTCATGCAGCGGCGCCCTTCTCCGTCGTTGTCATATACCGTCACTTTGTTTTCCGTCGGGTCGGCGGCGGCGTAGTGCGTGGCCTTTACCCGCTGCGGCAAATGGCCGTACACTAAAGCTCGGTAACGTTTGTCCGCTTTGTTGGCGGCGAATACAGCCGCCAGCTGCCGTGCCGCATCCGGGGTTTTGCCGGCAAGAATTATGCCGGAGGTGTTGGTATCGAGCCGGTTGGCGGTACCGGGCACGAACAGCCCGCCGTAAGATTCAATGGCCGGGGCAAGATATTTTTTAATACGCTCGGAAACGCTGTCCTCGCCGGCGGTGTTCGGCTGGGAGGGCAGGTAAGGCGGTTTATTCACCGCCAGGATGCAGTCGTCCTCATAGATAACATCGGGGTTAGGCAGCGACATATTTATACGCAAAGACGGAGCCTCTTCGGCATTTTTTACATATATTTTTACGGTATCACCGCCCGTCAGCGCCGTTTCGGCGCGGCCTTTGATGCCGTTTACCTTTACATCGCCCCGGCGGATAAGCTTTTGCGCCGTGTTTTTGCCGATATCGGGACAGGCTTTCTTTATAAAACGGTCAAGCCTCATGCCGGCGAAATCGCTGCCGATATTGAACTCTCTCATATTACTTCTTTTTCGATCTTTGTTTTTTTACTGTACCGAAAGCATTGGTGTGCTTCTTTTTCGGCGGCACCTTGCCGTCTGCCCTGAGCTTTTTGCTCTCGTCCGCCGTTTCACGGTCGTTCGCGGTATTATTCGGCGTGACAGCTTCGGCCGGGGGAGCCTCGACATTCGGTTCGGCCGCCGCTTTTTTCGCGGCTTCAGCCTCTGCTTTTCGCACTTCTTCCGTCGGCAGAGATTGCGTATGCCGGCCGCT
This sequence comes from uncultured Lachnospiraceae bacterium, assembly GCA_964541445.1. GTDB lineage: Bacteria > Bacillota > Clostridia > Eubacteriales > Anaerofustaceae > CAZIQU01. The sequence goes on from CAZIQU010000006.1 coordinate 3,580, forward strand.
CTTGTGTTTACGCACCTTCTTTTTGTTGGCCTCAATGCCGATAAGACAGCCGATAAATGAGGTGACGGCTAATATCGCTATATCGATAAAATAAACGGTATAGGCGCTGTTTTTAATAAAATAATCGAGAAAGACCGCCGGTTTCAGAAAAAATGAAAGCGGCGCGCCGAAAAAGTAAAACTGCGCCCAACCGCCTGACTCGGCCGATGAAAACATTCCGAAGGCCAGGCATATCACTGCCAGCAGCGCGGCCGGCGCAACGGCCAGCAGACTGTAAGCCACAGCCTGTTTGTTTTTGTGCATATCGGCGCCCAAAGACGCAACAAAGGCAAAAACGCACCAAACGGCGCATTGTAACACAAAAAACAGACCTCTGAGCGTATTGCCAAAGGTCAGCCCCGCCGAGGCCAGCAGCATTATCAGAGCCGACAGCGCCAGCTGCAGCCCGTTTACGGTGAAAAGATATCCCGTAAGTGATTTTTCTTTTTTCATATATTACAATCTTTCCGGCGTACCCTTGAGAATATCTATGATTCGGTCAAGGTCGTCGTTCCCATAGTATTCGATCTCCACAGTACCGGAATTGCCGCGCGAATTTATGCTTACGCGGCTGCCGACGCATTCGGAAAGCTCTTCCTCCAGGCTCATGAGGTAGGGCGGTTTGATATAACCTTTAGCCGGTTCGTTTGCAGTTGTCGGCGCTTTCTTTGCCTTTGGCCTGCTGTCGGCGGCAAAGGTCTTTACGGCTTTTTCCGCTTCGCGTACGGTCATGGCTTTTTTGGCAATGAGCTCGGCAAAATCGCTGCGTTCCTTTTCATTATCCAACGACAAAACGGTGCGGGCCTGTCCGGCGGACAGCTTGCCGCTTTTTACCATCTTTTTGACATTTTCCGGCAGGTTAAGCAGTCTGAGCGTATTGGCTACCGCTGCGCGGCTTTTGCCGACTCCGGCGGCAACTGCATCCTGCGTCATGCCGAATCTGTCGATAAGCTCACGGTAAGCCGCTGCCGTTTCCATCTCATTAAGGTCTTCCCTTTGGATATTTTCTATCAAAGCGGTCTGCAGCAGCTCCGAGTCATTCATGTCTCTGACGATCGACGGTATCTCCTTCAAGCCGGCCTTCAGAGCGGCGCGGTAACGACGCTCGCCGGCGATGATCATATAAAAGTCACCGTCTTTTTTCACCAGTATCGGCTGCAAAACGCCGTGCGCTTTGATGCTCTCCGCCAGCTGCTCAAGCTTTTCCGTCTCGAATTCCTTACGCGGCTGCTCCGCGTTCGGGCGAATATCGTTCATATCGAGAAGAAGGACGTTTTCTTTTACTTGTGCGCCGTCTTCGCTCTCCGGCATTATATAGGCATTGTCCTGAATAAGCGCGCCCAGCCCCTTACCCAGACCTCTGTTTGCAGGCATATTATCCTACCTCCGTTATTTGCACTTTTCCACGAATTCGCGCGCCAGGTTCATGTAGGCCTCGGCGCCCTTCGAGTTCTTGTCGTACTGCATTATGCTCATGCCGTAGCTGGGTGCCTCCGCCAGTCTGACGTTGCGGGGTATAATCAGCGAAAAAACCTTGCCGCCGAAGTAGTTGCGCACCTCCTGCACAATCTGCGCCGAAAGATTAGTGCGGTTGTCATACATGGTCATGATGACGCCGGCGACCTCCAGATCGGCGTTGATGCTCTTTTTAACAAGATTTACGGTGTTTATCAGCTGGCTGACGCCCTCCAGCGCGTAATATTCACACTGTATGGGTATGATCACGCCTTCGGCGGCTGCCAGCGCATTTATCGGCAGCAGACCCAGTGAGGGCGGGCAGTCGATGATGATATAGTCATATTTGCTTTTGACGGGCGCGAGCGCTTTCTTGAGAGCGATCTCCCGCTGCGGTATATTCGATATTTCTATTTCCGCTCCGGCAAGGTCGATACCGGCCGGGAGAATATCGAGATTTTCGGTGGAAGTGGGCATTATCGCTTCTTCCGCCTTGCAGTCGGCAATCAAGACATGATATACATTTTTTTTGAGCGTCCGTTTGTCAATATTGAGACCGCTGGTCAGATTGCTTTGCGGATCAAAATCGACTGCCAGTACTTTTTTGCCCAGCATGGCGATACAGGCGCAGAGATTGGCGCATGTAGTGGTCTTGCCCACTCCGCCTTTCTGGTTGAACATTGCATATATTTTTCCCATAATTCCTCCAGTTTACATTACAGTATAACACATAAGCGTATAAAATCGGTATTTTTTGTATTATTTACCGTATTTGCCGAGTAAAAGCTTCAGCGCCCGCAGCGGGTGCGCGTTGATAAGCTCCACCAGTCCGGCGGCCGTGGCGCGGGTGATATTGCCGCCGCCCATGGCAATAAAGCGTATAGGCATTTCATTGATACCGGCCTCTATCATTTTTCGGCTGTTATCATCTCCGGCGGTCGCTTGAGCGGCTTTTTTGGCGATAATACCGCCGATAAATCGGCCGAGCAGGCTGCCGCGCACATCATTTAAAGTAGAATCGAGCGTATATGGGCTCTTCGGTGCGCGTTCGCGCGGCGGCAGCGTCCGTCCGTACAGCGCAGTGAAGGCTTCATCGCCGACATTGATGCCGCCTGACAGGTCGTAGTAGCAGGCGAGTGCCTCGCGGCGGTCTGGCAGCGGCTTGTCGCCGGCTACGACATACAGCTCCGCGCGCAGACGGATATCGCGGCTGGAAGCGGCCAGCTGTATCTCATACAGTCCTTCGTTTGTGTGCCACGCGCCCACCGCGTCATTGTAAAAGGCAAATGACCGCGGCTCAACGGTAATATGCAGGCGTTTCTCTTCTCCCGGCTGTAAAGTAACTTTTTCAAAGCCCTTAAGCTCATGCTCGGGACGGAAGATCATGCCGGCGGGCGCTTTTACATACAGCTGCACGATCTCGCTGCCGGCAGCAGAGCCGATATTTTTTACCGTAAAAGCGACATCCGCCGTTCGGCTTTCGAGTATCCGCTTCTCGGAGAGAACCATATCACTGTAAGCGAACTGCGTGTATGAAAGACCGTAGCCGAAGGGGTAGCGTACCGGCTTTTCGGCGGTATCGTAATAGCGATAGCCGACAAAGATGCTTTCGCGGTATTCCACGCTTTTATCATAGCCGGGGAAGTAAGCGTAAGAGGGATTGTCCTCGAGCTTTAACGGCCAGCTTTCCGCCAGCTTTCCGCCGGGATTTTTAAGCCCCAAAAGCAGGTCGGCCGCGGCGCCGCCGCCGGCCTGACCGCTGAGATAACACATAAGCACCGCCTGTGCCGAGGCCTCCCAGCTC
>CAZIQU010000006.1:6887-15045 GCA_964541445.1 uncultured Lachnospiraceae bacterium
CTCATATCGATAACGCCGCCGCCGGAAAGTATTACCGCCACGTGGTCATTGACGCGGCTGATCCTTTCGATAAGTGCGGTTTGTGAACGAGGCAGAAAGAGATCGCTGCGGTCAAAGCCCTCACTCTCGTACCTGTCGGGCAGCCCGGCAAATATATAGACGATATCCTTACCGCGGGCAATCTCGCAGGCGGCGGCGATGAGCGTTTCGTCAGGCTCGTCGCTCTCGACAGCGTATCCGGCGGCATATTCAAATTTGAGCCCCAAATAACCCAGCTCGTCAAAAGCGTTGTCAAGACGCGTAGGGTTTACCCGTGATGAACCGGAGCCCTGATAACGCGGCGTTTTGGCCATGGCGCCGATCACCGCGGCATTTTGCTTTATGCTGCCGGGCAGCAGACCGTTTTCGTTTTTTAAAAGCACGGCGCACTGTGCCGCCAGTGCGCGCGCCAGCTTGTCGTGCGCGTATTTGCTGTATTTCACCTCGGTGTTATGCTGTGTTTTCAATACCAGCTCGATAACGCGCAGCGCGCAGGCGTCAATTTCCGTCGAAGTAAGCTCACCTCGCTGCAGGGCATCGTTCATCAGCTTTTCGCTGTAACGGTCCGGCCCGGGCATTTGCAGGTCAAGCCCGGCCTTTACGGCGGCTGTTCGGTCACTGACCGCGCCCCAGTCGCTGACGACCGCCCCGGTAAAGCCCCATTCCTTTCGGAGAATATCACTGAGCAGCCGTTTGTTCTCGGCGGCGTAAAAGCCGTCAAGCTTATTGTATGAGCACATCACCGTGTAAGGCTGTGCCTTTTTAACTGCTCGTTCAAAGGCGGCCAGATATATTTCACGCTGCGCACGCTCATCGCATACCGATTCGCTGACACAGCGGTTTTTCTCCTGATTGTTGAGAGCGAAATGCTTGAGCGATACCCCTACGCCCTGTTCCTGCACGCCGTTAATGTAGGCAGCGGCCATTTCACCGGAAAGATAAGGGTCCTCGCTGAAATACTCGAAATTGCGCCCGCCCAGTGGGCTGCGCTTGATGTTCGCACCCGGGCCGAGCACTATCGCCACATTCTCGCCGCGGCATTCCTCGCCGATGGCTCGGCCTTCGGCATACATAAGCTCGCGGTCGAAGGAACAGGCGGTCGCGCAGGCTGCCGGGAAGCAGGTGGCCGGTACGCTCTCGCCAAGACCGATTCCGTCATCGTTGTCTCTTTGTTTACGCAGGCCGTGAGGCCCGTCCGTCATCATTACCGAAGGCAGCCCGACGCTTTCTGTCGCTTCGGTATGCCACATATCGGCGCCTGCCAGCAGCCTGAGCTTTTCCGGCAGTTCCAGTTTTGAAAGTATCTCCTGTGCCATATCCTTATATGTCATGGTTGAGCCCCTTTACCCTCAATAAATTTGTACCTTATTATAACAGCATTATACAATAATACAGCGGCCGTTGCCAAATATGGCACGGCCGCCGTTTATCGATCACATTGCCGCCGCCGGCAGCGTTGATCTTCTCTGATCTTGTCCCTTCGGCGCTGCTTTATTTTTCGGGTCAATGTGCGGGTTTCTTCTTTAAGCATACTGCCGCGGCTGCCGCGTAGAGTACGGTGCCGGCAATAAAGTATACCGGCAGATATGCCGAAGATGCGCCGGCAATCTCCGTTATGCCTTTAAGAAGAAATCCGGCGGCCATAGTCGCGGCAGCCGCCCGGAATAGCCGCCGCGCCGTGAGCGCAGGGCAAAAGTGAACCAACCGCGTTATCGCCGCGGCCAGCGTACCGGAAAGCGGCCATATAAAGAGCAGATTCATGTAGGCGGAGCGCACACCGTGGCCGTAATGATTATATACTGCGCTGAAAAACAGCGCGAAAGCAACCCATGCCGACCAGGCGATCATGCTTTTATTTTTTCTGTTTCGCTCAGTAGCCGATGTAGACAATATCGCTCACCTTTCTTTCTCCGGCGCTGCGTCCGTCGGTGGGATTATTGACGACGCTGCCGCAAAACCACATGGTGGACGAGCCGCCGCCGTCAAGATTATAGGCCGCGGTGCAGCCCAGCTCTTTAAGCACGCCAGCCAGTTCATAAAGTGAAAGCCCGGTGCTGGCATCGGTGCGGCCGTCGGAAACAACGAAGACATATTCCAGCGGTGATATTATGCCTATGGCCGTACGCGGGTTGCTTACCTTTGCCTGCCCGACCTCCTCGTCAGCCGAAACGGCGATCTCGCCGTCTTCCACCAGAGCCGGCCCGAAGGAAAAGGCCTGCAATGCGCCCATTGCCAGCAGCTGTGACGCGCTGATATCAGCTTCGTCGTATAGGTAAAAGCTGCCGTCCGCCATGATCGCCAATCCCTCGGCGCCATTTGACGTATCACGGTATATCACGCCGCCGCGTATCACATATCCGGCGGTACGAAAGCCGTAGTAATCGCCGTTCACCGCCAATATGGCATTATTGCTTTCGGCCATTGACGATGTCGTCTGCTTGATATTGCGGCCGTAGGTATTATTGGCAAACGCCGTTTGCAGGCAGTTAATATCTGCAAGGGTGACCCTTGCCACGTAAATATCGGTGTCATATAACCGCAGCGTTTCGATACTGACGGTGATACTGCCGTCGCTGTAAGAATCGTCGGTTATCGCGGCCGCTGCGTCGGTGATGTCCGCGCTTTCATCTGTTTCATCCGCCGCGGCGGCTGCCAGCGGCCGGGCTATCAGAAACGTGTCGGCCAGCACATAGGCTGTGAAAAGCACAAGCACCGCAATATAAAGGATGAACCAGTTGAATCTTTTTTTCTTTTTGCTCATTTGTCGCCGCATCTTTCCGGTCATTTCTATATTGTCAAGTATAAGTATGACTCTTAAAAATCACTGAAAAAGCGCGATAAAAAATCGGTTTTATCTGAATATCGGTGTAATGGGGAAGAAAGGGAAAGAAAGGAGGCCTGAGCATTAAAAAAAGCGAAACACCGAAAATAGGCGTTTCGCTTCTGCTCGTTTATTTAAGGTTTTCCGGGTTGAGCGCTTCCAGCTCCGGCAGTACAAAGCGACCGTCTTTTCGTATGAGCTTATCATCGAAATAGATCTCGCCGCCGCCGTATTCCGGCGTTTGAATAAAGACCAAATCCCAATGATTGACGCTCTTATTGCCGTTATCACATTCTTCGTAAGCGGCGCCGGGCGTAAAATGGAAGCTGCCGGCGATCTTTTCGTCAAAGAGCGTGTTCATCATCGGATCGGTAATATAAGGGTTAAGACCGAATGAAAATTCACCAACATATCTGGCGCCCTCATCGCGGTCGAGTATGTCGTTCAGCTTTTTTGTATGGTTGGCTGCGGCTTTAACGATTTTGCCGTTTTCAAAATCGAAGCATATATCCTCAAAGACAGTACCCTCATACAGGCTGGGCGTATTGTAATGTATGCGGCCGTTAATGCTGTTTTTTACCGGGGCAGTGAATATTTCACCGTCCGGTATGTTGCATTCACCGGCGCAAGGTATGGCAGGCAGTCCTTTTATCGAAAAACTGATATCGGTATCGCCGCCCGTAAGCCTGACTTTGTCTGTTCTTTCCATCAGCGCCTTCAGGGGCTCCATCGCCTTGCTCATTTTGGCGTAATCAAGACAGCAGACATCATAATAATAATCGGCAAAAGCCTCTTTGCTCATTTTTGCCTGCTGCGCCGAAGCACCGTTGGGATAGTGGAGTATCACCCATTTAGTGTGATTAACCCGCCTATCCAGAGTTTCTTTTGTTTTTTCGGCGTACAGCTTCAGCTTATCCTGCGGTACATCGCTCATTTCGCAGGTATTATCGGTAGCGTTAATATTTATCCAGCATTCTGTCTGCATCAGCTTGTGCATGTCGCAGTCGTTGCGCAGCGCAAACATTTCCGGCGAACCGGCGAGCAGCAGCTCTCTGCTGACCGACGGATCAAAAAGCTCCGCCGAAGGTATGCCGCCGGCCAGCGATACGGCTTTGATTACCTCGCGCACCAGCCCGAACGAATCGCTGCCGCTGCCGCTGACGAGCACACGCTCGCCCGGCTGCACCCGGCATGACATATTTACGAGGTTATACGCCAGTTTTTTGTTTCTCTCATCCATTACTGTGCGTTCGCCTTGATAAAGATATAGTGATACTGCGAAGTGCCGATCATTACATACATATGCAGTATATCCGCCTCGGTATCGACATTGAAATCATAAGTCAGCGAGCCGTTGGCGCTGTCGGTGCCGGTTATCTCGCCGTTCTTGCCGTCGGTAAACGAGATCGTCTCGGTGACCTGCTCCGGCGCGGGCGTGGTATTGGCGTTTGCCGTGTTTTCATCGTCGGCGTTCGGCGTGGCTTCGGCGTCGGTGGTTACCGCCACATTGGGAATCTCTTCCTTCGTGATTATCAGCGTGCCGGTCTTGTCTGATGTAAGCGTCAGCGAACCGGAAACAAAGCTGATCGGTTTGGTATCAACATATATGCAGTCCAATACCCAGTCGCCCTTGGCGGCGGAATATTTGTCGGAATGTTCCTTATATGCTTTACAGCCTGCGCAGGAAAGGACGAGCAGCGCTGTCATGATCACCGCTATATAATTTTTTCTTTTTTTCATTTTCAACCTCCGTTGATGCTTCCTTATTTTATCAGATAAGAGCCTGTACATAAACATAATGCGCATTAATTTTGCATTACCTCATCGATAACGGCGCTGCCGAAGCACTCATCACCGCTGTAAAACGCGCCCACCTGGCCGGGGGCTATGCCGCTCTGCTTTTCGGCAAATATTATCCGCGCGCCGCCCTCAAAGAATTCAACCCGCGCCGGTTTCTCCTGCTGCCGGTAACGGTATTTTACCGCGCATGACTCAGGCGGCGGGTCGTCGGGACGCACCAGATGCACATGGTAAGAAACGAACCCACTGCGGAAAAGCCGGGGGTTTTCCGCGCCCTCCGCCACATAAAGGATGTTCTTATCGGTATCCTTTTCGCATACGAACCAGCGTTCGCCGCCGCCCAGATTGCCTATACCCAAGCCCTTGCGCTGACCGACGGTATAATACATGAGCCCGTTGTGGCGGGCGATCACCCGGCCGGTATCGATATCAACGGTATCACCAGGCTGCGCCGGCAGATACTGCGAAAGAAAGGCAGCGAAATCACGCTCGCCGATAAAGCATATACCGGTGGAATCTTTTTTTTCGGCGGTACGCAGACCGAGTGACGCGGCTATCTCACGCACACGCGGCTTGTGCATATCCTGCAGCGGGAATACGGCGCCGGAAAGCTGCTCCTCAGTAAGCGCGCAAAGAAAATAGCTCTGATCTTTATTGGCATCGGCGGCCTTGATCAGATGCGCGCGGCCGTTTATATCACGGCGCAGCCCGGCGTAATGGCCGGTGGCGATCAGACAGGCGCCGAAAGTACGGCGGGCATAATCGGTAAACGCCTTGAACTTGATCTCGCTGTTGCAAAGGATGTCGGGGTTAGGTGTGCGGCCGAGGCGGTATTCCTCAAGGAAATAAGAAAAGACCCTTTGCTTGTATTCGGCGGCGAAATTGACGGCATAAAAGGGGATGCCGAGCTTGAGGCATACGCTTTTGGCGTCCTCGTAGTCGGCGGCGGCCGTGCAGGCGCCGCTGTCGCCGGTTTCCTCCCAGTTGTTCATGAATACCGCCGTTACATCGCAGCCGGCCTGCTTGAGCAGGTATCCCGCCACCGATGAGTCGACACCGCCGGACATGCCGATTACTATTTTTTTATCTTTTAATTCTTCACAGATCATAATTTTATCAGCTGATACGGTATCTTAGCCGTATCGAGCTTATCCTTTTCGCTGCGGCGGCAGGTAAAGAGTATTATCTGCCGCTCACGCGCTACTTCACTCAAAAACACCAGGGCGCCGGCCAGCCGTTTATCATCGTACTGCAAAAAACAGTCGTCCAATATAAACGGTACGGTCTTATCCTTTACTATCAGATCGGCAATGGCGAAGCGTACCGCCAGATAGAGCTGATCCACTGTTCCCGAGCTGAGCGATTCGGCGGGAATGAACAGCCCGGTAGCGCCGTCGCATACGGTGACCTCCATGCGCTCGTTCACCCGCACGTCACAGTATTTGCCGCGGGTTATCCGTGAGGTCATTTCGGACACATAGCCGTTGAATTCTTCGGCAAAGCCGGTGTGTATTTCCCTGGAAATATCCTCGATAGTCGCTTTGGCCATGGCGATGGCGTTCAGCGTAAATTCATACTGCTGTTTTTTTTCGGTGTACGCGGCGATCTCTTCCTCGATCTCGTTGAGCGGGCGTGAGTTTTTTTCGTTCTCTGCCGCCTGTGTTTCCAAGGCCGCCAGCTTGGCGCTCAAAGCGGTGATATTCTCGTTTATATCCTCACCGTCGGTCGTGCCGGCTGCCGCCGTATCGTCGTCGACGGTGATGCCGGCAGCTACGGCGGCCATTGCCGCGTCCTTGAGTGCCGCAGGCGTGGTTTCGCGCAGCAGCTCGCTTATCGACTTCATCTCGTTTTCGAGGCGTTCACGCAGGGCCGCGCGCCCGCGGCTTTTGGCGATAGCGGTCTTGATATCCTCTTCACCGGCGGCACCGGAGCTTTTCAGCAGCTCCTTCATCTGCGCCGCGTAACCGGCAGCCTTGTTCTCCGCCGCGGCAACATCCTTTTCCAGCTTGCCGATACGGTCCGTGACCGCCGCTTTCTCCAGCTCAAGAGCGTCCGCGGCGAATAGAGGCCGGGCGTCCGCGAGTTTGTCGGCAAGTTCGTTCTCGTCCGCGCAGTCGTATTTGCTTTTAAGCCTTTCCATATCCAGCCGGCATACCGTTTCGGTACCGGCAAAACGTGTGCTGAGCGTATCAAATTTATCATGCTGCGCTTCGGCGTCGGCGCGGCGTGAAGCCGTATGCCCCCATAGCAGCAGAGCGCCGAGACCTATCGCCGCCAGCGCCGCGCCCGCGTAATAAAACAGGTTGTCGAAAACATAACCGCACACGAAGGAAGCTGCTGCCGTTACCATAGCGGCAGTGCCGATAAGCGAAAAAAGCTTCTCCCGTCCGGCCAGCCTGCCGTATTCCGTTTCTATATTCGCCGGCGGTGCTTCCCGGCGCTGCCCGGCTATCTCCGCGAGCTTCTCCTGCGTGCTTTCCAGCAGCACCCTGTCCTTATATCTTTCTTCGGCTGCCGCCGCGCTGTCGGTGTCAAACGCGGCTCCGTCCGCGCCGCTGAGCTCATCAAGCCTGCGGCGGGCATTATCCAAACCGGCTTCGTTTTCTTTTATGCCGTTTTCACATTCGGCCTTCAGCGCGCTAAGACGGTTATAATTCTCGTAATCTTCTTCACTGATGACATCGCTTTCATCAAGCTGAGCCTTTAGCTGCTTGATGTCGGCGGCCATGATCTTATAACGGCTGTACTTTTCCAGCTCCTCGCGCAGCCGGCGCTTGTCATTTTCCCGCGCAAGGCCGCTTTTTGCTTCACCGGCCCGCGCCAGCTCGCTTTGTACGGTCTTTATCTGCATATAAAGCGAACGGTTATCTGCGGCCGCCTTTACGGCGCGTTGTTTTTCCTTTTGCAGCGCCGCGAGAGCGGCGCACAGCGCGCCGTGCGGCGTTTTTGCCTGCCTGGCTGTGCCGATTGCCTCTTTCTTTTTATCCAGATATTCCAAAGCAGCTTTGTACGATATATCCGCGGCGAGAGACGCACCGGTATTAACCAGCAGTTCGCCGATCTCGGCGGCCAGCTCGGGCCCGGTAGTGCTTTCAGCCTGCGAAATACATACGGTGTTTTTATAAAGTGTACTGTTCATATCCATATGCAGGTTGGCGGCGGGCAGCTTGGCCGCCGGGTCATACGCCAGCATATCGGTAAGGTCCTCGCCGGTAAGCGTATCGTAAAGCTTTACCGAAGCATTTTCGGTATCAAAGCGGCGCTGCAGCGTATAGCTGCGTTTGCCGCAGACATAATCTATGCGCCCGGCGTAAACGCCGCCGTCCCACGGGCGGTATCTGTCCTGCTCGGGAAGATAATGCCGGCCTTTGGCGTATGGCTTGATAAAGCCGAAGAACATCCCCTCGATGAATTTCTGCAATGTAGATTTTCCGGCCTCGTTGCCGCCGTAAACGACATTGAGCCCTTCGTCAAATTCAAATGTGCGGTTGCGGAAGC
>CAZIQU010000006.1:15055-17825 GCA_964541445.1 uncultured Lachnospiraceae bacterium
GATGAGTATTTTTTTTATGATCATTTTCGTGCGCCGCCCTTCTGCTCCAGCAGTGCTTCAAGACCCAGTCTGAGCGCCTCACGCGCCTCCGGTTCGTTTTGAGCGCTTTCCGCCAGCGCCGCTATATACCTGCCGATAATATTATCGCGGTTATCGCACAGAAGAGCGTTGACATCATAATCGGGGCGTGTGGCGTCTTTTACGGTGAGGCTGTAAAACCTGCCGGCAAGCGATTCGCTCAGGCTCTGCATGTCTATTTTCATATCGGTACGGCCCTTGAGCGTCAGCCTGATAAAATCGTTCTCATGACCGGCAAGCGCCTCAGCCGTTTTGCGTATCAGCTCTTCATGGCTGTCGTCCGCTGTTACGGCAAGCTGCGCGGTGACGAATTCCCGACGGGCGGTATTGATAAATTTTACGGTGCGCGACTGCTTGGTAAACTCACCCAGCATCATGCCGTGCTTGCCGCTCTCGCCGAAGTCGAGAGGCTCGGGACTGCCCGGATAAATCAGACCGTGGCTCAAATTGGTATATTTATGGATATGACCCAAAGCGGCGTAATCGAAACCGGCCGCGGCCAGATCATCCGGCGGGATATACATATACGGGCTGCCCGGCGTAGTGTCGCAGTGCAGGCATAAAATATTCATCAGATCACGCTCAAGGGACGGAAATGTGAAAGGTACGCTGTCGTAACGGTTTTTATTCCAGCTGAAGCCCCAGACAGCGCAGCCGGCTTCTTCAACAGGCACACAGGTAAGCTCCGGCGGAAAAACGGTAACATTGGCTGGCATGGGCACGCTGTTGTAAAAAGAATCCGCCGCGAGAAAATCATGGTTGCCGCAGGATATGAATACGCGGGTATTCGGTATGCCGGCAAACACATCGGCGGCGCGCTTAAAATCAGCGCCGGCGGCGTAGCCGCTCTCGAAAAGATCGCCGGCGATCAGCCAAATGTCGGCTTTTTCGCTCTGACAGCGCAGCGCAGCATCTGCAAATGTGCGAAACAGCTGACGGCGATGCTCGCGCGCCGCCTCGGCGGATAACTGCGATGTACTCATGCTGCGGCAAAGATGAAAATCAGCCGAATGTATAAACTTCATTCAAATTACGCTCCCGCTTTTGTTCTTTAGAACACAATTTTACCATAAAGCATGCCATTTGGGCACAAAACAGCCGCAAAGATAGTTTATATTAAATTGCATGTCAAATATATTTATACTACAATATTAATAAAGAGGTATTATTTTTTTATGCAGACAAACGAACTGAGCGATCTTAAGCCGGTCAATCCGCTGGGATACGAATCGATTTCAAAGCTGGTTTTACGCTACGCAGTGCCGGGCGTGATCGGCATGGTGATAAATTCAATATATAATATTGTCGATCAGATATTTATCGGCCGCGGCGTCGGCTATTTGGGCAATACCGCCACGACGGTATCTTTTCCGTTTACCACTCTGGCAATGGCCATTTCGCTGATGCTGGCGCACGGCAACTCGGCCTATATGAGTTTGAGGCTGGGCGAGGAGAACCGCGAGGACGCGGCCCGTTCCTTCGGCAATACGCTGGCCGTCGCGCTTACCGCCGGCGTTTCCATGATGCTGTTATCGCTGCTTTTTCTCGATCAGCTGCTGACGGTCTTCGGCGCCACCGAAGCTTCGATGAGCTTTTCGCGTGATTACGCCGGTATAATCGTGCTGGGCTTTCCCTTTATCATGGTGACGCAGATGATGAACAACGCCACCCGCACGGACGGCAGCCCCCGCTACGCCATGTGGACGATGAGCAGCGGCGCCATATTGAATACCATTTTGGACCCGATCTTCATTTTCGTCTTTCACTGGGGAGTGAAGGGCGCCGCAGTCGCTACGGTAATCGGGCAGGTGCTGAGCTTTGTGATAGCACTTCTTTATCTCGGCAAGTTCAAATCCATCCAACTGAAGCGATCGTATATCACTCTTAAGGCCAAATACCTCCCCAAGGTACTTTCGCTGGGAACCTCGGACTTCATCACACAGTTCAGCAGTGTATTTATGCAGGTGGCGCTGGCCAATACCCTTAAAAAATGGGGTGCAAGCTCGGTGTACGGCTCGGAGATACCGATAGCGGCCATCGGCATAACCATGAAGATCAATATGATACTCTTCGGGGTACTCATCGGCATATCCAACGCCCAGCAGCCGATAATCGGTTTTAACTACGGTGCGCGCAAGTTTGCCCGGGTAAAGAAGACATATTTGGTATCGGCCGCGGCCGCTACTGCTGCCGGATTTATCGGCTGGAGCGTGTTTCAACTTTTCCCGATGCAGATTATCTCGCTTTTCGGTCAGGAGAACGCGCTCTACAATGAATTCGCGGTAAAATGTCTGCGTACTTTCCTTTCTTTGATATTTGTAGCCGGCTTCAATGTCACCTCGTCAGCCATGTTTCAGGCTATCGGCAAACCGCTTTTTTCCGTGCTGCTGACGCTGCTCAGACAGGTGATGATATTGATACCGCTGATCGTCATATTGCCGCATTTTTTCGGTCTGGAGGGCGTGCTTTACTCAATGCCGATAACCGACATTATAATGGTAAGTATTACGGCGATCGTCGTTATAAGGCAGATGAAGAAGCTCGACCGCTATACTGTGCTCGCTGCTTTGGAATAATTTACGGATAATTCTTGCAATCAGCTGTGCGGATGTAGTATTATATTACAGCACGATCGGTCCGTTAGCTCAGTTGGTAGAGCACCTGACTCTTAATCAGGGTGTCCAGGGTTCGA
>CAZIQU010000007.1:0-2593 GCA_964541445.1 uncultured Lachnospiraceae bacterium
GTCGGCCAGCTGTGAATAAGCCACTATTGCGCAATAAAACTGCTCGGCAAAATAATTCAGAGTATTGCTGTAATAGGGCACGGTGCCGCCGGAATTGCCCTGCGACGGCAAATCGAATATATATACACCGTAACCGAGCCGCGACAGCTCATATATCAGTGAGGAATATTCGCTTTTATCGTGTGAGAGATCGGTGACGATCAGTACACCCTTACCGTTTGACGATTCCCGGTAACGGGCGCTCATGCGGACATTGTCAAGGTTTTGAAATTTTACGCTGTCGGCGGCGTAATATTCTATCGTGAATACAGCGTTGAACGCGATAAGAGCTATTATGAGGAGCGCGATGACGCCCAGCGCCGTTTTTGTCAGTTTGTTCAAAGTTTTCTCCCGGTTTCTGTTTCAAAATCGTTACAAGTATTATAAACCGTCAGCGGCCTTATTACAACACCGGCAGATTTTTAATGAGCAAAATTATAACGGTTCTCACATTGTAAATCACTCGCTTCGATAGTATAATCAATAGCAATGATTACCTCCAGAGCGAATCCGCTGATAAAAGAAATTAAGAAGCTGCGCGATGCCGGCGAGCGGGCGGCCCGCGGACTTTTCATTGTTGAGGGCGATCGTTTTGTCAGCGATCTGTCGGCGAAAGGACTTACGGCGGAATATATTTTCTCTGTCGATGAATCTGCCGGCGAGAAACTGGCGGCACGTCGGTTCTTCGCGGTCAGTGATGCGGTGCTGTCATCATTGTCCGAGCTGAAAACGCCTCAGCATACCGTAGCAGTCTACCGTCTGCCGATCTATCGGGAAGATGATATATACGCCTGCCGGCGAATCCTTTTGCTCGACGGCGTACAGAATCCCGACAATGGCGGGGCGCTTGTACGCAGTGCCGTATGTGCCGGGTTTGATGCCGTCGTTTGTATTAACGGCTGCGCCGATCTTTATTCGCCTAAAAGCGTCAGAGCTTCCGCCGGTGCAATCTCCGAGATCGTCACTTTCAACGGAACAGCGGCGATAATGGACGGTCTGTGCGAACGCGGCTTCACCGTTATCGGCACATCGTTGGCCGGTAAAGACGCTCCTTCGGCGCAAAGCCCGCCTTTCGCGCTCGTGATAGGCAGTGAGGGCGGCGGAATGTCAGCGGAAGCCGCCGAAAGATGCACGTTGCTTTGCCGCCTGCCAATGCGCGGCAAATGCGAATCGCTCAATGCGGCCTGCGCCGGAACACTTATGATGTATAAAATAAACGCCATGATATAGGAAACATAACAATGAAAAGAAGCGAAGCGCGAGAAAAAGTGTTCCAGGTGCTTTTTCAGATGGATTTCCGTGATGATTTTGCGAGTGCCTACAAGAATATACTTGCGGAGAACGGCCTGAAAGGCGTGCAGGGACAGTACGCCGAAAATGCCGTGACCGGGGTGCTGCTGAACCTGGCGGAGATAGACGGAACAATATCCGCCAACCTTAAAGGCTGGACTATAGAACGACTGACAAAGCCGGCCGTGGCAATAATGCGTCTCGGCGTATATGAGGCCTTTTACGATGATGATATAGCGCCGCTTATCGCCATCAACGAAGCGGTAAAGCTGGCTTATGTATACTGTGATGACAAAGAGGCCGTTTTTGTCAACGGCCTGCTCAATAAACTATATCAAGAGAAAAAAAATGATTCTCGGGATAGACACGAGTAACTATACCACATCTCTGGCCGCAGTGGAAAACGGACAGATAATGTTTGACGGCCGGAAGCCGGAGACCGGGGACTGCGTCAGTCTGAGGCCCTTTTTCAGCATATAAAGAACCTGCCGGGTCTTTTCGGTGAACTCGGGCCGGTAAATAATATTGAGGCTGTGTGCGTATCGTCACGGCCGCGCCGTCTGCCCGACTCGTATATGCCCTGTTTTTTGGCCGGTATCACCGCCGCGTCGGCTGTTGCCGAGACTGCCGGAGCCGTCCTCATTAAAGCGGCGCACCAGGAAGGGCATATACAAAGCGGTTTTATCGGTCGGGAAGCGCCCCATGCCGGCGAAAGCTTTCTTGCTGTTCACGCTTCAGGCGGGACAACGGAGATTCTGCTGTGCGCGAGAGACAGCGGCGGTTTTTCCGCCGAGATCATCGGCGGCACCGCCGATATCAGTGCCGGTCAGTTTATCGATCGCTGCGGCGTGGCTATGGGCTTGGGCTTTCCTTGCGGAAAAGCTATGGACGCGCTGTACACCCGGGATGCCGACGCATTAAAATTACCTTTGAGTGTAAAAGGCAGCCGTATTTTTTTTGCCGGCGGCGAGACCCGCGTGCGTCAGCTGATCGATTCCGGTGCGGAAAAGAACAGCATTGTCAGAGCCGTATTCGATAATATTGCTGCTTCGCTGGCGGCGGCGGTTATTTGCGCCGTTAAAGAAAGCGGCATCAAAAAGGTATTGTTTACGGGCGGTGTCAGCGCCTCGGTGAATATCGGTGCGGCGGTCGGAGAAAAGCTTGACGGTGTATGCGAAGTGCGTTTCGCGGAGCGCCGTTACTGTACCGATAACGCGGTTGGCACGGCGCTGTTGGGTGAAAGGATATGCCATGGCTGAGAGAA
>CAZIQU010000007.1:2603-5213 GCA_964541445.1 uncultured Lachnospiraceae bacterium
CCGCTCTTATGAATTACGATGAGTTTCTCGTAAACATAAAGCTTAAGGGCGAAATATCGAATTTTAAGCTGCATTCCTCCGGGCATATGTATTTTTCGCTGAAAGACGATAAGTCAAAAATCAAGTGCGTCATGTTCCGCGGAAACAATATGCGGCTTGATTTTCTTCCCGCCGACGGTATGGATGTTGTCGTTGAAGGCCGTGTCGGCATATACGAGAAAAACGGCGAATATCAGGTATATGTTGAGGCTATGCAGAAGGACGGCATGGGTGCTCTGTTTGAGAAATACACGGCACTGCTCAATAAATTAAAAAACAGAGGCTATTTTGAGGAGAGCGTCAAGAAGCCCATCCCTTTTCTGCCGAAGACCGCAGCAGTTGTTACGTCGCCTACGGGCGCTGCCGTGCGCGATATAATATCGGTGATCAAAAGGCGCTGTCCGATCACCGAGGTCATAGTCTGCCCGGTTTTAGTGCAGGGCGACGGTGCCGCCGCCGATATGGCGGCGATGCTGACGGATATAGATAAGCGTAAGCTGGCCGATGTTATCATCATCGGCCGCGGCGGCGGCTCGATAGAAGAGCTGTGGGCCTTTAACGAAGAGATACTGGCGGAAAGCATACATAACTGCGTGACGCCGGTAATATGCGGTGTGGGGCATGAGACCGATTATACCATTGCCGATTTTGTTGCCGATATTCGCGCGGCCACGCCCTCGGCGGCGGCTGAGCTGGCCGTGCCCGATCTGGCCGGGCTGCGCTCGTCACTGGCGCATTATACTTCCGTATTCGGCGAATTCACCGCTTCACGGCTGCGCACTGCGCGCCGCGCGCTGGAGCGCACCGCCGGGCTGCCGTGCTTTGCCGATCCTTATATGCGGATAAACGATACCCGCCAGACCCTTGACCGGCTGGGTGACGAAATGGCGGCGGCTATGCGTCTGAGAACGGAGAGAGGGCGCGCCGTATTGGATAAATACACCGCGCTGCTCAACGGGCTTTCGCCCGATAATGTGCTGAGAAGAGGTTATTTTGCCGTAAAGAGCGGTACGGCCTATCTTTCCGGCGGCGATATCTGTACCGGCGACAAGCTCACTCTTGTGGGCAGCGGTATGACGGCGGCAATAACCGTCGATGATATAAAGAGAGGATAAAATGGCGGAAGAAAAGAAAACCGAAACACAGACTTTCGAAACAAAGCTTGAGAGGTTGGAGGCTTTAGCTGACAAATTGCAGTCGCCGGATCTGCCGCTCAACGACTCGATGGCTCTTTTTTCCGAGGGCGTCAGGCTTATCGGTGAGCTCAGCGGTGAACTCGATAAGGCTGAGCAAAAGGTGAAGATACTTACGGAAAAAAACGGAAAGACTACATTGGAGGATTTTGAAGCATAATTGAAAGCTGAAAATAAAGTCAATGAAAACGATATCATTGAAGGCGTAATGGAAAAGTACTTTCCGGCGGAATTTTATCCGCATCAGCTTTGGAAAAGTATGCGTTACTGCTTCTTCGGCGGCGGCAAGCGGGTGCGGCCGCGCCTGGTTTACAAGGCCTGCGAGGCGGCGGGCGGCGACCGCGCTTTTACCGAACCGCTGATGGCTGCCCTGGAGATGATTCATACCTATTCGCTCATACATGACGACCTGCCTTGTATGGATGATGACGATACCCGCCGCGGACGGCCTTCGTGCCATAAGGCGTACGGTGAAACGCTGGCCGTGCTTACCGGCGATGCCCTGCTCAATCTGGCTTATGAAACACTTATCGGCGGATATGCCGCTGCCGGGGATAAAGAGAATTATATTAAAGCGGCGCAGATCATAGCCTCAGCCGCCGGTATATACGGTATGGTGGGCGGACAGGTCGCCGATACCCAACCGCAGCCCGAACGCGGTGCCGACGAGCTTGAATATGTGCATTCGCATAAGACCGGTGCGCTCATTCGTGCCGCTGTGCTGGCCGGCGGGCTCAGCCGGGCGCTTTCCGTTGAAGAATTTAATGCTTTTTCCGATTACGGCAGCGCTTTGGGGATGATTTTCCAGATCACAGATGATATAATCGATATAAACACTGCCGCTGCCTCGGAGGAGGACAAGCTGACATATCCTTCATTCTACGGGTTGAAAAAAAGCCGCATGGAGGTAGAGAGGCTGCGCGGTGAGTGCCACAGGGCGTTGGCCGTGCTGGGAACGCGCGGCGCCGGACTGACGGCTTATGCGGATAAGCTTGCCGAACGTATCGGCTGATAAAAACGTGATAATAATTTTATATTTTCAGGAGGACATAAAATGACAGTAAAGGTTGCCATCAACGGCTTCGGAAGGATCGGGAGACTGGCATTCAGACTCATGGAGGAGGACAGCGATTTTGATATAGTCGCCATCAATGACCTGACCGATTCAAAGACATTGGCTCATCTGTTAAAGTACGATACCTGCCAGGGCAAGTACAAGGTAGGTGAGATATTCGCCAAGGAGAACGCCATCAGCGTCAGCGGCAGAGACATTACCATTTATACCGAAAGAGATCCGCAGATGCTTCCCTGGAAAAAGCTCGGCATCGATGTTGTGATCGAGTGCACCGGTAAGTTCACCAAAAAAGAAGATGCCGAA
>CAZIQU010000007.1:5309-6482 GCA_964541445.1 uncultured Lachnospiraceae bacterium
CGGCAGCGAGACCATTCTTTCCGGCGCCAGCTGCACCACCAACTGCCTTGCGCCGATGGCGAAGATTCTCGATGATAACTTCGGCATCGTCAAGGGTTATATGACGACTGTACACGCTTATACCAACGATCAGGTTACTCTCGACGGGCCGCACAAAGACCTGCGACGCGCCAGAGCGGCAGCGCAGAATATCGTGCCGACCACTACGGGAGCGGCGGCAGCGGTGGGGCTGGTACTGCCTCAGCTCAAGGGCAAGCTCGACGGCTACGCTCTGCGAGTGCCGGTAAAAACCGGTTCGCTTGTCGATCTGACTGTGGAACTCAGCAAAGATACGACCGTTGAGGAAATAAACAAGACCTTTGCCGCCAATGTCAGCGAGACGATCGGCGTGACAGACGACCCGATAGTTTCCTCCGATATAATCGGCATGAGCTACGGCTCACTGGTCGATTTGGGACTTACGGCCATGATGGATGTAGACGGCAAAAAGCTCTATAAGGTGGTCTCATGGTATGACAATGAGATGTCATACACTTATCAGCTCGTCAGACTGGCAGATTTTATCGCCAATATGTAAGGAGAACACGGGTGAGAACAATAAGGGATATCGATCTGAAAGGTAAAACGGTCTTGCTGCGGGCGGATTTTAATGTTCCGCTCGACGAAAACGGCGTTATTACCGATAATCTGCGTATCGCGGCAACGCTGCCGACGATAAATTATATTATCGAACAGGGCGCGCGGATAATCGCCTGCTCTCATCTGGGCCGTCCCAAAGGCAAGCCGTCGGCGCAGTTCAGCTTGGCGCCGGTAGCCCGTGAGCTGGAAAATCTTTTGGGCATAAAAGTGATCTCAAACGATAAGCTTATGCTGCTGCAGAACACACGTTTTCGCGCTGAGGAAGAGGCCGATGACGCCGGCTTTGCCGAAGATCTGGCGTCACTCGCCGATATTTTCGTTTTGGATGCTTTCGGTTGTGCCCATCGGGCGCATGCCTCTACCGTAGGTGTTGCCGATTATATTCCGGCGGTAGGTGGGTTTCTCATCGAAAAAGAAGTTAAATTCCTTTCGGAGGCCGTCAATGATCCCAAGCGTCCGTTTACCGTAATTCTGGGCGGCGCGAAGGTATCGGATAAGATCGGTGTCATCGAAAATCTGCTGAATAAAGCCGAT
>CAZIQU010000007.1:6492-16478 GCA_964541445.1 uncultured Lachnospiraceae bacterium
CAGAAGGTGATGCGGGCTGCAAGAAGGATACAGCAAAGATTGAGGCAGATAAAACTGATCTGGCGCGTCAGCTGCAAGAAAAAGCGGTGCAAAAGGGTGTGAAGCTCTATCTGCCGGTCGACGTGAAGGTATGCGCCGAATTCGCCGACGGCCTGCCGGTGAGCGATACAGACGTAAAAAGTGTACCGGAAGATACCATGGCGCTTGATATCGGGCCTAAAACCGTAAAGATCTTCGCAGATGTTATCAAATCAAGCAATACGGTCATATTCAACGGCCCGATGGGCGTATGCGAAATGAGTAACTTTGCCGCCGGAACGCGCGCGGTGGCCGAGGCTATGGCTGAGAGCGGTGCTCTCACCGTGGTCGGCGGCGGCGACAGCGCCGCGGCGGTAGACAGCTTCGGGCTTTCGGCGAAAATGACGCATGTTTCCACAGGCGGCGGTGCGTCGCTGGAGATGCTGGAGGGAAAAACTCTCCCCGGTGTGGCAATATTGAATTAGGAGCATAATAATGAGAAAAGAGATCATCGCCGGTAACTGGAAGATGTTTAAAACGGCGGAGGAAACAACGGAATATTTTGATCTGTACGCAAAGAAGCTTGATTCTCACGATAGGGAAGTAATGATCTTTACGCCTTATACCGATCTTTCAGCAGCGCTGAATGGGGCTGACGGTACCGGTATAACGATCGGCGCGCAGAATATGCACTTTGAGGACTCCGGCGCTTATACCGGCGAGATCTCCGCTTCTATGCTCAAGGCCTGCGGTATAGGTTCGGTGCTTATCGGTCATTCGGAAAGACGCAAATATTTTGCCGAAAGCGATGAGAGCGTAAATAAAAAGCTGCTCAAGGCGCTCGCAGAGGATATGACGCCGATGGTATGTGTGGGTGAAAGCCTGCAGCAGCGCGAAAACGGCGAGACCTTTGATGTGCTGAGAGATCAAATACAAAAAGGACTGGCGGGAGGGTGCTGCGTACGAACAGCAGTCGCTTATGAACCTGTTTGGGCAATAGGCACCGGTCGTACAGCTACCGATGAACAAGCGCAGGAGGCCTGCGGATTTATACGCGAATGTCTGCGCGGCATGGCAGGCGCGATTGCCGATGAAATGCGCATACTTTACGGCGGCAGCGTCAATACGGGAAACATCAAGGGCATAATGGCACAGCCCGATGTTGACGGTGTGCTTGTCGGCGGCGCCAGCCTCAAGGAAGATTTTATCAAGATTGTAAATTATGACAAACAATAATAACAGAGAGAAAGATAAGGCCGTTTTGGTCATTCTTGACGGTTACGGCTTCAGTGAAGAAACAACGGGAAACGCCGTCGCTGCTGCCTGCACGCCTTTTTTAGACGGATTGTTTACCGCTTTTCCGCATACGCTTATCCGCTGCAGCGGCATGGCTGTCGGTCTGCCGGAAGGGCAGATGGGCAACAGTGAGGTGGGCCACCTTAATATAGGCGCCGGGCGTGTGGTATATCAGGAGCTTACCCGCATAACCAAGTCGATAGACGACGGCGATTTCTTTACTAACGCGGCTTTCCTCAAGGCGGTATCTTCGGCAAAAGCGCATAACGGCGCACTGCATATTATGGGGCTGGTCTCCGACGGCGGCGTTCATTCGGAGCTTTCGCATCTGAAAGCGCTGATAAAGCTGGCGCATGATAACGGGCTGAAGCGGGTTTTTGTGCATTGCTTTACCGACGGACGCGATACGCCGCCGCAGTCGGCGGGTACATATATAAATGAGCTGGAAGATTATTTGCGGCAGCTCGGCACCGGCGCGATAGCCACCGTTTGCGGAAGATATTACGCCATGGACAGGGATAAGCGTTATGATCGGGTAAAGAAGGCTTATGACGCGCTCACTGCCGGTATCGGCGATACGGCCGAAAGCGCCGCTCAGGCGGTGGCCGCTTCTTATGCCGGCGGCGTAAACGATGAATTTATCGTACCCTGCGTTATTACTGAAAACGGCAAGCCGATCGCAACGATAAACGACGGCGATTCGGTTATATTCTTTAATTTCCGCGCCGACCGGGCACGTGAGCTGACCGACGCCCTGTCACAGCGCAGTTTTTCCGGCTTTGCTCGTGACAGATACCCGTCTGTTGAATTTGTCTGCATGACTTTGTACGATGCTTCTTTCATGGGCGTGGATATCGCCTTCGCCCCGGAGCTGCTGAAGAATACGCTCGGCGAGTACCTATCGTCGCTGGGGCTGAAGCAGCTGCGTATTGCCGAAACCGAAAAATACGCGCACGTTACTTATTTTTTCAACGGCGGCGTTGAGCAGCCCAACAGCGGTGAAGACCGCGTAGTAATACCTTCGCCGAAGGTTGCAACTTACGATCTGCAGCCGGAGATGAGCGCTTATAAAGTCACCGATGAGCTTATAAACCGCGTCGAAAGCGATCAATATGCTTTTATCGTCGTTAATTATGCCAACTGTGACATGGTCGGCCATACCGGCGATTTCGCCGCGGCGGTCAAGGCGGTGGAAGCCGTGGACAGATGCGTTGCTCGTCTTTACTACACCTGCCGTGAGCACGGCTATACCATGCTGCTCACTGCCGATCACGGCAACGCCGAGGAAATGCTCAAAGACGGCGCCGTGGTCACGGCGCACAGCACCAACCCGGTATGTTTTACGGTTACCGACAGGAGCATAGCCACTCTTCAAGAAGGCAGTCTCTGCGATATTGCGCCTACGGTTTTAAAGGTAATGAAACTGCCCCAGCCGGCGGAAATGACCGGTAAACCGCTTTTTTAAGAATTTTGTGTAAAATAATAAGAAGCATCGCTCGGGCGATGCTTCTTATGCGTTTAATATCATTTTATATTGGCGCGCAGATATGCCTGAATGAAGCTGTTTATGTCTCCGTCCATCACGGCCCGTATATTGCCGGTCTCTTCGCCGGTTCGATGATCCTTTACCATGGTGTAGGGATGAAAGACGTATGAGCGTATCTGGTTGCCCCAGGCTATCTGGCCGTAATCCCCGTGCAGCTCGCTTATCTTCTGTTTGTTTTCGCTCTGCATCAGCTCCGTCAGCTTTGATACGAGCATGCGCATGGCAACTTCTCTGTTTTGATGCTGGCTGCGTTCGTTTTGGCACGATACCACTATTCCGGTAGGCAGGTGGGTGAGGCGTACAGCGGAATCTGTCTTGTTTACATGCTGGCCGCCGGCGCCGTTGGAACGGTAAGTGTCCACACGCAGCTCCGTCGGGTCGATCTCCACCGTGCTGATATCTTCCACTTCCGGCGTCACGTCGACCGACGCGAACGATGTATGGCGGCGTGATGCGGAATCGAACGGCGAAATACGCACCAGACGGTGTACTCCCTTTTCCGCTTTTAAGTATCCGTAGGCGTTGGTTCCCTCAAAAAGCAAGGTTACGCTTTTTATACCGGCGACATCGCCCTCCAGCTGATCGAGAATTTTTACTTTAAAATCGTTGCGCTCGCCGTATCTTAAATACATGCGCAGCAGCATTTCCGCCCAGTCCTGACTTTCGGTGCCGCCGGCACCGGGATGAATAGAAAGTATAGCGTTATTGGCGTCATATTCGCCGGTGAGCAGCGTTGAAAGCACGAATTTCTCTTTCATCTCGCGGAGTTTCTCCAATTCGGCAGCAAGCTCTTTCTCGTTTTCCTCATTGGGGTCATCGGCGTATATCTCTGTTAAAACCTCAGTATCGCCGAATTTCTCGGCAAGCTCGTCATACGGCTCTGTTTTTGATTTCAGCGACTTCATTTGTCTGAGGGTAGCGTTCGCCGCTTCAGCATCGTCCCAAAAGCCTTCGGAATTTACCTTTGCGTTCAATACGGCTGTTTTTTCTTTTATGCCGGCAACGTCAAAGGGAATTCCCCATTTCCGTTATAGTTTTCTTTGTCTTTTCAAGATCAGCTTTGATCTCGTCGATAAAAAGCAACTAAATCACTTCCTTCCGGTAAATAAAAATAATCATTTTTTTCCGTCTCCGGCAATCCCGTAAAGACGGGGTTATTTGTCTTTAAAAAGATCCTTGCCGCAGCATTGTTTGTATTTTTTTCCGCTGCCGCATGGGCATTTGGCGTTTTTGGCGATCTTGCCCGGCATTTTTACCGGCGGCGCCGCTCCGTCCTTGGGCGCTGATACCGACGGTATGTTTTCTGTATTGAGCTGCGGGCGTTTCTCCATACGGAAGTTGTAGATGAATTTTACCGTCTCTTCGGCTATGCTGTCGTTCATTGCTTCAAACATTTCAAAGCCTTCCTGCGTATAGGCCTGTACCGGATCGGTCTGGGCGTAAGCGCGAAGGTTTATTCCCTGACGAAGCTGATCCATATTGTCGATATGATCCATCCATTTGCTGTCTACCACACGCAGCAGTATGATTCGTTCGATGTTGCGCATATCTTCGCTGCCGATGACAGTTTCAATCTCGTTCTTGCGCGCGGTCATGGCCGCGTAGGCAGCCTGCGTCATGTCCTCAGGCTCGGTATTCGGTTTGAAAGTCACATCGGCATTGTATGTTTTCTTGAATTTTTCGCTCAGCGCGTTTATGTCCCATGCATCGCCTTCGGCAGCGTGCGTAGTGTATGACTGCACCAGCTTTTCACATTCCGTGTGAATCATTTCGTCGAGAGTATCGCGTATATCCTTCCCCTCAAGTACCGTGCGCCGCTGCGCGTAGATGACCTCACGCTGTTTGTTCATAACATCATCGTACTGAAGAACATGCATACGAATGCCGAAGTTGCGCCCCTCCACGGTCTTCTGCGCGTTTTCGATGCCTTTGGTGAGAATGCCTGCTTCTATCGGCTGGTCTTCTTCTATGCCCAATTTGTCGGTTATGGCCATTGTGCGCTCGGCGCCGAAGAGCCTCATCAGGTCGTCTTCAAGCGAAATATAAAATTGCGATGAGCCCACATCGCCCTGCCGTCCGGAGCGGCCGCGCAGCTGATTGTCTATGCGCCGGCTTTCATGTCTCTCGGTGCCGAGAACATGCAGCCCGCCCGTCTCTTTTACGCCTTCGCCCAGAACGATATCGGTACCGCGGCCGGCCATGTTGGTGGATATAGTCACGGCGCCGTACTGACCGGCGTTGGCGATGATTTCGGCCTCTTTCTGGTGGTTCTTGGCGTTCAGCACATTGTGGGGGATGCCGGCGCGCTTGAGCATAGCGCTGAGTATCTCCGATTTTTCTATCGATATCGTGCCTACCAGCACAGGCTGGCCGCTTTCGTGCCGTTCTTTAATATCGCGTACTGCGGCGGTGAATTTGCCCTTTTCGGTACGGTAGACCTGGTCGTTGAGGTCATCGCGGATCATCGGTTTATTGGTGGGTACGCAGATTACATCCATACCGTAAATTGTTTTAAACTCGCGTTCTTCCGTTTTTGCCGTACCGGTCATGCCGCTTATTTTTTTGTACATACGGAAATAATTTTGGAAAGTTATGGTTGCCAAAGTCACACTTTCCTTTGCCACCTTGACGCGTTCTTTTGCCTCTATGTCTTGATGCAGCCCTTCGTTGTAGCGTCTGCCGGGCATGAGTCTGCCGGTAAATTCATCGACGATGATGATCTCCCCGTTGTTTACTACATAGTCTACATCGCGCTTCATCAGATAGCGGGCCTTGAGCGCCTGATTTATATGATGCAGCAGCTCCATATTCTGCATATCGGTAAGGTTTTCCACGCCGAAGAACTTTTCCGCTTTTGCTACGCCTTCCTCGGTCAGATTTACGGTCTTATCCTTTTCTTCCAGCGTAAAATCGTCTTCCGCTTTCAGCCGCACTGCGAAGTTGTCGGCCAATGTGTACATTTTTGTGCTTTCCTTGCCGCTGCCGGAGATTATCAGCGGTGTGCGTGCCTCATCAATAAGAATTGAGTCGACCTCGTCGATAATGGCGTAGTGCAGCGGTCTTTGTACCACATCCTCCAAGCGCACGACCATATTATCCCTCAGGTAGTCGAAGCCGAACTCGTTGTTGGTGCCGTAGGTCACATCGGCCGCGTACGCAGCTTTCTTTTCCGCCGGATTAAGACCGTGAACGATCAACCCGACTTTCAGGCCCAAAAACTCGTGTATTTTACCCATCCATGCCGCGTCGCGGGAAGCCAGATAGTCGTTTACGGTGACTACATGTACTCCTTCGCCGCTAAGGGCGTTGAGGTAGGCAGGCAGGGTAGCCACAAGTGTCTTGCCTTCACCGGTCTTCATTTCGGCGATGTTGCCCTCGTGCAGGATAATACCGCCCATAAGCTGAACCGGAAAATGCTTCATGCCCACGGTACGCCATGCGGCTTCTCTGACCGCGGCAAAGGCCTCAGGCAGAATATCATCCGGCGTTTCACCGGCGGCCAGTCGCTGACGGAACTGCGGAGTTTTGGCTTTAAGCTCATCGTCAGAAAGCGCCGCGTAAGCTCCCTCCAGCGCCATGATACTGTCGGCTGTCCTGCGGTATTTTTTCAGTTCTCTGTTATCCAGACTTTCGGATATTTTATTAAAAAGGCCCATAATGACTTTACCTCTTTTGCTTGCGTTAAATATTATATGAGGAATTATAACATAGTCGTCAGTGTTAACTGTCAGCTTAATATCAAAATAATTATTGACTGCTTTTATTGTTTATCCGCTTCGGTATATATAAAATATATATATGGATGTGATTTACGAAAGATTTGCGGAAAATATCCGCAGTGAGGCGCTCATTGCCGACGGTGAGCGGGTATTGGCGGCGCTTTCCGGCGGCGCGGATTCCGTTTTTATGCTGCGTATGCTCTGCCGTTACCGGCAGGAGCACGGAACAGATGTAGCTGCTTTTCATCTGAACCATAATATGCGCGCCGAAGCCGCCGCTGACGCGGCTTTCTGCGAGCATCTGTGCGCGGAGCTCGGTGTGAAGCTGTATGTCTTTTCGCGGGATATAAACGCTATTGCCGCGCGAGAGCATTTATCGCCCGAGGATGCCGGACGGCGTGAGCGTTATGAGATCATGAACGGGCTGCGCGGCGAGTTTCAAAAGGCGGCTACGGCGCACCATGCCGACGATAACGCCGAGACCGTACTTATGCATCTTATAAGGGGTGCCGGGGTGGACGGGCTTTGCGGTATACCGCCGGTGCGTGACGGCTGGATCATCAGACCGCTTTTATGCTTTACCAAGGCGGAGATCGTCGGTTGGCTCGACGAAAACGGCTGTCGGTATGTCGTCGATAAAAGCAATTTCAGCGGCGATTATTTCCGCAACCGCGTGCGCGGCGAGATAATTCCGCTTATTCAAGCGGAAAACCCCCGGTTTTCCAAAGCGGCGGCGCGCCTGTCGGCGTCGGCGCGTTTGTATCGCGGCGAGGCCGAAGCCTCCGCCGAAAAAGTGAAACTCACCGTGCATAACGGGCGCTGCCGTGTTTCACACGCCGATGCGGCGGCACTCGGCCCCGCAGCGCTTTTTTCGCTGCTCAAACGCATGACACATCAGTTTGCGGGTGAAAACAGTGATATGACCTACGAAACGGCCGCGGCAATAGCCGCTCTTGTCGGACGGAAAGAAAATACGGTATGGTCGTATGATGCCGCCCATATCGTATTTGCCCGCAGCTACGGTATGCTGGAAGCGTACCCGCGGGCCGACGGCGCCGCCGCAGTCTCTTTCTGCGCCGCTCTGAAGGTGCCTTCCGCTGTTTTGTTTTGCGGCGCCGGTTTCTTTTTACGCATATTTTCGGTTGACCGCGAGGGTAAAAAAAATATAAAGAATAAGGCCAATCGGTATATAACCGCAATCGACTATGATAAAATAAACGATAGTCTTACCGTGCGCAGCCGCCGTCGCGGCGATAAATTTATGCAGATCGGCTTGGGCGATTTCAAAAGCGTAAAAAGACTTTTTATTGACAGAAAGATACCCGCATCCCGCCGCGATCAGATTCCTATCGTTTGCTGCGGAAATGATATAGTTTGCATATGCGGGCTTGAGACCGATGAACGCTTCAAAATTTCCGACAGCACCGAGAGGTTTTTGATCATTCAATACAATTACGCGGGAGAGCTATTATAGTGGAAATGCAGCAGGACATAAAAAAAATACTTTTATCCGCTGAGGATATCCGTGCCAGAGAACTTGAGTTGGCTGCCGAGCTTACCGACCGATATAAGGGTTCGGATCCGCTTGTGTTGTGCGTGCTTAAGGGCGCGGTCGTATTCATGACGGATCTCGTTAAGATGATGCCCATCAAGCTGGAAATGGATTTTATGGCGGTATCCAGCTATGTGGGAATGGAATCGAGCGGCGTGGTAAAAATAATCAAGGATCTTGATATCGCCATCGACGGGCGTGACATAATCATTGTGGAAGATATTTTGGATACGGGACTTACGCTTGATTATCTCATTCGCAATTTAGAGGAGCGCGGGCCGAAGAGCATCGCCGTATGCGCGCTGCTGCTTAAGAAAAAGGATGATCCCGGCAAGCAGCTGCATATCAATGTTGATTATGTGGGCTTTACCGTGGGCGATGAGTTTGTCGTCGGCTACGGACTCGATTATAACGGGCATTACCGCAACCTGCCTTATGTAGGTGTGCTGAAAGAAGAAGTTTATTCGTAATTTGTATGCGGCTGAAAATGTTAAAGCGATTAATTTATAATTAGATTTTGCGTCATATTTTTGTTGGACGCCGATGAAATGATAAATTGATATTAAATATATTTTACTTAATGAGTGGAGATTAGACTTGAAAAAAAGAGGTTTCGGTACCCTTATACTTTATATCCTCATCGGGCTCGGCGCTTATCTGTTTCTGACGAGCGCTTCCGGGAACAGTATATTCGGTACGTCGACTACAATGAACTGGTGGAGTATGTACAGGACGGAAAGGTCGATACTCTTGATATCGCTTTGGGTAAAAATTCTGCTTCTTATGTGGAAGCTACTTTAAAGGATGTAAACGATAACGGCGCGATTATAGTAAAGTCGTATGTGCCTACCGATGAGTTTCTGCAGGTCGTTGAGGCTTACAGTGCCGCGCATTCGGGAAGCCTCACCGTTAACTACTCAATGCTTTCCGAAGAGGGCTGGTCGAGTATCATCTTAACGGTCATGACTTTCGTCGTCATCGGTTTTGTGCTGTTTTTCTTTATCAGCCAGCAAAACGGCGCCGGCGGCGGCAGGGTGATGAATTTCGGCAAGAGCAAGGCCAAGCTTTATTCCGGATCGGATAAGGTCGTCACTTTTAAAGAGGTGGCGGGTGCTGATGAGGAAAAGCAGGAATTGGCGGAGGTTGTTGATTTTCTGAAGTATCCCGACAGATACAAAAAGCTGGGCGCGCGTATTCCCAAGGGCGTATTGCTGGTCGGCCCTCCGGGCACGGGCAAAACTTTGCTGGCAAGAGCTACCGCCGGCGAGGCGGGAGTTCCGTTTTTCACGATCAGCGGTTCCGATTTTGTGGAAATGTTTGTCGGTGTCGGCGCTTCCCGTGTCAGAGATCTTTTTGACAGCGCCAAGAAGAACGCCCCGTGCATCGTCTTTATCGACGAAATAGACGCCGTTGGTCGTCAGCGCGGCGCCGGATTGGGCGGCGGCAACGATGAACGTGAGCAGACATTGAATCAGCTGCTTGTTGAAATGGACGGTTTTGCCGAACATCAGGGGATAATTGTTATCGCGGCGACCAACCGCGCCGATATACTTGATCCGGCGCTGATGCGTCCGGGAAGATTCGACAGACAGATAAATGTTAATATCCCCGATGTAAAGGGACGTGAGGAAATACTGAAGGTTCATGCGCGCAATAAGCCGCTGGCCAAGGGCGTGGAGCTGAAGACCATAGCCAAAGCTACCGGCGGATTTACCGGCGCCGATCTGGAGAATGTTATGAACGAGGCTTCTCTGATGACGGCGCGTCAGAAGCTTAAGAGTATCGGTATGCCGCAGCTGCAGGAGGCCATAAAGCGTGTTATTGCCGGCCCCGAGAAGAAGAGCCGTATAATCAC
>CAZIQU010000008.1:0-884 GCA_964541445.1 uncultured Lachnospiraceae bacterium
TTTATGAGCATCAGAAACAAGGGCGAGAAATATCAGCGGGCCAGGCACGCACAAAAGCTTACATACACCTTCATTATCGCGCCTAACTCGGAGGGCCGCACACGAAAATTTACGGTATCCGATTTCTGGCTCAAAAACGCGGTTTTGTTTGCCGGCATACTGATAACGGCTACGGTATTGCTTACAGTTTCGTATGTGAGCCTGCTGGCGCAGTATTCCAAAAGCAAGCAGGATCTTATCTCGTTACAGACTATAAACAAGCAGCAGCAGGTGCAGCTTTACGATATGAGCAATCTTTCCAAAGATGTCGAGCAGAAGCTCGTATATCTCGACCTTTTGGAGACCAAGATAAACACTATTCTCAACGATAACGCAACTCTCGGCGGCACCGGTCTCTCTGAGGCGGATCAGCTGTATCTCAACGAGGTCAACGCCAAGCTCGATGTGCTGGCTGCCGCCATGAACGCTTCCGGTGGTGACGGCAACGCCTATATGAATTATTACGTCGCCAGCAACAATGTAGAAGATTTTGACATTTCATCCGAGCTCGACGCTATCAAAACCACGCTGACCGAGGTAGATCTGAGCATAACCGATGAGCAGTCCCGTTATGAGGAGCTTACGGCCTCGGTACAGACCTACGACGATATGATCGAATGTTATCCCGACGGATTTCCTTTAGAGTCTACGGATTACCGCATCAGCGGCTACTTCGGCTACCGCACCTACCCCTCCGTGGAATTCCATTCCGGCATCGATTTCGCCAGTTCACGCGGCACGCATATTTTAGCCGCCGGGCGCGGCACGGTGATTTATGCCGCATGGTACGGCGGTTACGGCAACTGTGTGATAATCGACCACGGCTTCGGTTATGAAACGCTCTA
>CAZIQU010000008.1:894-6526 GCA_964541445.1 uncultured Lachnospiraceae bacterium
CCATTGCAGCAAGCTGCTGGTATCGGTGGGCGACAAAGTCGAAAAAGGCGATTTGATCGCGTTGGTCGGTTCAACTGGGTATTCCACCGGCAACCATCTCCACTTCGAGGTACACGAAAACGGCACCAAGGTCAACCCGTTTAAATATATTGAAGCCAACTAAATAACTACGATACGGAGCACAGCAATTCGATGAAGAATAAGATGCAGACGCCCGGCCGGGTAAATTACGAGCAGGTAGATACCATTGTCAGCAGTGAGATAATATATGTGGGTGACATAACCGCCGGCGGCTCTATGCGCTATGAGGGCACGCTTAAGGGCAATATCACTATTTCCGGCAACCTCATCGTCGGGCGAAACGCCCTGATTACCGGCAATATCAAAGCCGCCAATGTTCATGTGATCGGTACGGTAGAGGGCAATATCAGCTGCGAGCAGCTGAAGATACTTTCCACCGGCAAGATAACGGGCGACGCGCAGATAAAAACGCTGATCATCGACGAAGGCTCATTGTTTATCGGCAACTGCCGCACTCTTACCGAAGAAGATAAAGACCCGAGCATTAATGACATACTCGATGTAGTGGAATAAAAAATAAAGCCCCATAAAAAAAGCACTTCCGAAAGTAAGACACTTTCGGAAGTGCTTTTTAATTCCGCAGAGCCGTTTGCTACTCACCGGCAGCACTGTTGCCCGAAACATTGCCGGAGGTATTGCCGGAAGTGCCGGTATCATCTTCCAATAGCTCGGGATGGCAGGTAGTACACTTACAATCCTTATCGCAATGGCAGTAGTAAAGGCTGTCGCCCTCAAGGCAGCCGCAGTCGCAGCAGGTCTTGTAGCCGAGATCTATATACTTGCCCAATCTGATGAGCATGCCGTTGGCATCAAGCACCGGCTCGCCGTCCTGATCCGTCTGTACACGAAAACCGAATTTATCGTAAAGTATCGGGTAGCCGTCGTCGTCATATTCGGGGCTGCCTGAAGATTTAAGCACCCAGGTAAGCCCGTAGTTGTTGTCCGGCGGGATAAAGGTCGGGTCCTGCGCCAGCTGTGATACGCTCACGCCGTAATACTGTTTTATAAAGCTCACTCGCGCCGGCTGGTCGATTATCCAATAAGAAAGCCCCTTGAGACTGCCGAAAAGGCCGGGCACCGTGCCGGTGACTATGTTATCGACCGAAAGGTTATCTATCAGCGTCATACCCAGAGCGTAAGCGTCGGTTATGCTGATATCGGTCTTCAAAATTGCGTATATCTGCGAAATCACCTTAGGTATCTTTGAGATCGACATAGACTGTACCGTCGAGAATAGTGCCTTTATCAGTGCCTGCTGTACCTGCACCCGCTGAATATCGCCCTCGGAATAATTACGCATACGGGCCAGCTGCACGAAACGGGCGCCGTCAAGATGATTCATGCCGACAGCGTACATCAGAGTGCCGTCCTTGGCGTAAATAGGGCTGCTGATATTGAAATCGACGCCGCCGACCGTATCGACGATACCCGCAGCGCCGTCCATATCGATGCCTATATAATAATTGATCGGTACGCCGCCCAGCAAATTGCTGACGGTATCCTCAAGACAGGCCAGACCGCCCGCGAATTTTTCCGCAGATGTAGACCCGCTGGCGCCGTAGGCAAAGCACGCATTAATCTTGTCCTTTACGCCGTGCCCGGCGATGGTTACATAGGAATCACGCGGGATGGATACCACGGTTATGATCTTCCCGTCGGCATTGATGCTTACCAGCATGATCGTATCGGGGCGGTAGATCGTATATTCCTGATCGCGTTCCTCCGTGCGGTCCAACCCGAAAACCAGAATATTTATCAGCTCGGAATCGCCCCAGAAGGCGGTTGAATCGCTGCCGCTGTATAATGTTTCCTTGGCGGTAAACATACTGTATTTTTTATTTTCACTCAGCTGCCCGCTCAAATCGGAATTGATGCCGAACATTCCCAGCACTGTGGTAATATTAGCGGCGACAACGATAAGCAGGATGATAACGCAGCAGACTATTCCTATCGCCAGCTTGCCGCGTCGGGAGACATTGAAACCGCCGCGCCTTTTACCGCGTTTACCGGATGCGGAGCTGCGCGTCTTTTCTTTTTTCGAATTTTCCGGCATATCTTTTTTCATATAAACTTTCTCAATTATTTTGAAATTTTCAGTGATACTGATATTCCATTTTATCACCGCGAAGCGAATTTAGCCATATTATCAGCTAAATTTAATGTATAAGCGCGTCAATAATGTCAAAACTTTTTTTATGAAAACTTACTTAACGGCAAAAAAAACAGCGGCGGCACTGACAATGGCCGCGCTGATAAGTGTATGTACGGCTCTGCCGGTATGTGCTTTTAATGACGGCGATTTCGCCGATGCACTCAGCGAGCTGGCCGCCGCCGATAACGCCGACATACCGAATAAAGTGCTGCGCCTGCATATACGGGCAAACAGCGACAGCACGGCCGACCAGACGGTTAAGCTGGAAATACGCGATATTCTGACAAAAAGCTTCGCTTCGGTCTTCACCGGCGGCGGCGATCTGGAAACAGCGGTAAGTATCGCCGAAGAAAACTGCGATGGCATCGCCGCGGCCGCCGAGGAATATCTGCGCGAGAGAGGTTTTACTTACGGCTGTAAAGCCGCGGTGGTACGCACCGACTTCGCAGAAAAGGAATACTGCGGCATATCGTTTCCTGCCGGAGAATATACGGCGCTCGAGGTGGTGCTTGGCGAAGGCCGCGGCCACAACTGGTGGTGTGTGCTTTTCCCGCCGCTGTGCGCCTATACTCTTTATGATGCCGAAACGGATACGCCGATCAGCTCACTCGACAGCGCCGGGGTGACCGTCCGTCTCAAATGGCGGCTCTCGAAGCTCTTCTGAGCGGTACGCGCCGAAATATTCTTCGGCAGCCCGCGGATCGGACAGTTTACGCACGGTACCAGCATCGGGAACAGGAATCTTTTCCACCCGATTGGGATAATACTCATAAAGCCGACCGCCCAGCTTTTTAGCGAAGCTTTTAAAATAAGCGTCGTAAAGAGGAAGAGAAAGAAGCATTGCCAGATTGCGGGCGCACTTTTCATCCGCGTAATTGCCCGCCGGCACAAAGCCGTATACATCGGCGCTGAAAAAACAACCGCTGTCATCATAGATAAAACAGCTGCGGTCGCTTTTGTAGGCAAAAACTATTTTGGGCGCTTCAAAGAGCTCGCGCCGGCGTCCCCATTGCAGCTCAAACCACCGGCGCCTGCCGGCAGCACATTCGCGCCTTCTTTCCAGCGCCGGCCGGTATGCGGTCAGTCTTTCGACGGTATAGGGTATATCATCCGGCGATGCCATACCGTTGGTATATAACAAATATCTATCCCTGAAGGTAATTCCTTTTGGGCCGATATCAGAGCTTTTTATCCATTTTACGCCGCATTCGTCAATACAGCGGCTGTCAAAAAATGAGCCGCCATCCACGACAAAGGCTTTATCGCAGCCGCTGATCACCCCCTGAAAGAATGTGCCTATCTCCCCAAGTGTATGGCAGCAGGCCTTTTCTAAGGCCCCCGCTGCGGCCCGCTGCTCTTCATCGATGAAATCAAAGCCGTCGCAGCTCAGCTCACTCTGACGCATCTGCCGCATATCCTTTTCTCTGAAGAAGGGCGTGCTCAGCGTATATTCCTCCTGAGCGGAAAATTTCAGCACCGAGAATACATTGTCAACGGGCGGGGCCTTCTGCATAAACAGTATCATCGGATCAACTCCGGCACTTTTAAAAGGGCGCAGGCCGTAAAAATCTATCACCGTACGCAGGGAATAATCGGCGAGTATGCAGCCTCTGAGCCGATCGGCGAAACGGCTCTGGGCAAAATAGCGGCCGGAGAGTATCAGAGCGTACCCGCCGCCGCATAAAAGCCGCGCCGCCAGCGCGAAAAAACAGTAGGAAAGATCGGCTTTTTCATAGTAGACATCGCCGTAATCCGCACGAAGTCTTTTTTTATAGCTTTCCGATATATTTTTGTGCCCCATATAAGGGGGATTCATCATCACCCAGTCAAAGCTGCCGTCGCCGAACGCCGCCGGCCGATTCAGCAGGCTGTCGCCGCAGACTATATTGGCGGAAATAACGCATTGCCGGTGCTTCATCGCCAAAACGATTCTGGCGACGGCGCAGGCCTCGGGAGAGGTATCGCAGCCGTAAATACATTCCTCCAGCAGCCGCCGGTGGATCGTCAGAATGGAATCGTCCCCGCCCTCAGCGCAATACAGCTCCATCAGCGCGTCATAGAAGCTCTCGAGAAACACACCGCAGCCGCAAGCCGGATCGATCAGCCGCAGGCCGGGCTTGAGGCTGATATTGCGGCGCAGAAGCGCCGTCATATATTCGCTTATTGCCTCCGGCGTATATGTGGCGCCCTCATTGCGGCGCGTCTGCGCCGACAGTCCGCTTTCGTAAACGCGGCCCAACAGAGAAGGTTCCTCATTTTTGCAGCATAACGCCTGATTATGTATTACCGCATCGACTGCGGCACGCTTGTCTCCGTCAAGGTAAAGGGGAGCCTCGCCGTAAACACATACGCGGCGGCCGGCCCAGGCAGAAATAATATTATCAAGGGTAAAGTCATCGTAGAAGGCTTCAAGCGCCGCGGCGGTATCGAAATAGTAGCCCTTGTCGAAAAACAGTTTGACAAGCGCCGTTTTGACGCCCATAAGTCGGGAGGGCACAATAGCGTTGAGTTCGGAAAAAAGCCGCGCATTATCCATATAACACCGCTTCCGGCCGTGCATAAAAAACCATGATAAGGTAAAACTGTCATTATTATAACATACAAGGGTGAAACATGCTTATTTTATTTTGCCGCTGTTTTATCATTTACGCGGCCGTGCTGACAATGATCAGGCTTATGGGCAAAAGACAGGTCAGTGAGCTGCAGCCCTTTGAGCTGGCTATGACCATGCTGATAGCCGATATTGCCGCCGGCCCGATAAGTGACCCCTCCGCGCCGGTGCTTACCGGCATCGTGCAGATTGCCTGCCTGGTGGTATTGCAGGGACTGACTTCTCTGCTCGCCTCTAAAAGCAGAAAATTCCGACGGGCACTCTGCGGCACTCCGGCGGTGATCATAGAGAACGGCAAGGTAAATGTAAATAAAATAAATGAAATGCTTCTTTCGGTTGACGATGTTATCAAAATACTGCGCAGCGGCGGCTGCAGCGATATAAATAAAATAAAATACGCCGTAGTTGAGACCGGCGGCGATATCACCGCAGTAAACACCGATGATGATCTGATAGTCACGCTTATGGAAAACGGCCGGCGCGTGAAGCAGAATATGAGCGGCAGAACGCCGGACGACAAAGAGCTGTCCGCACTGATGGCAGCCGCCGGCATAAAAAGCGACAAAGATGTGTTTTGGGCCTTTATGTATAAGGGCAAAACAACTTTCATAAAAAAAGCGGACGCACGATGCGATACCTGAAAAAATCCATCGCCGTATTTTTTATTCTTCTGACGATCAACGCCGTTCTCTATTTTTATATGCTTAAAAGCACAAAAGAAATAATTGCCGAAGCCGGGCGAATATGTGCCATGGCAATGTCGGGCAATGTCGTCGATGCCGCCGCCG